>MEWJ01000001.1:0-524 GCA_001773385.1 candidate division WWE3 bacterium RIFOXYD1_FULL_43_17
ACAACGCCGAACAAATTCCGCTAAAGGTCACCGCCCGAAAGGATTCCATCGTTTTTGAAACAAAGTTCTATGACTTAAAAGGTAATTTTGAAACGGCCCAGATGAGGCGCAGGTTAAAATTTCAACCGTCCTTTCCATTTTTAATTGTTGATCCGAACATCACGGTGGTCTTAAGGGACAATGAATTCACCGAAGAGGAAACTTATGTTTATTACGAGATCTTCGGAGATATAAGCAACTTAAACCCGGGAGAGTATAAGCTTACAATGGAAGACGGTTTCGGAAATTTAATTGATGAAATTTTTGTTGAAATAAAATGAGCGGAAAAAAAGTAAAGATAGGGTTGGCTTTGGGGAGCGGGGGCTGGCGAGGCCTTGCGCATATCGGAGTTTTAAAATCTCTCGAGAAAAACAATATTCCCCTTGATTACATAACAGGTTCTAGTGTCGGAGCTCTTGTCGGGGGTTTATATGCCTATTACGGAGAAGTTTCAAAAATAGAAGAGATTATCGCGGGAATCAGAT
>MEWJ01000001.1:570-1239 GCA_001773385.1 candidate division WWE3 bacterium RIFOXYD1_FULL_43_17
GTTTATATGCCTATTACGGAGAAGTTTCAAAAATAGAAGAGATTATCGCGGGAATCAGATATCAGGATCTTTTTAGGTTTTTATCGGATCCGATGGCTGATTTAGGTTTGTTAAAAGGCAACAAATTTTTGCAATTTTTAGAGTTTTTTCTGAAAGGCGTGAAAATCGAACAGCTAAAAATACCTTTTAAGGCCGCGACAACAGATATTTTAACCGGAGAAACAGTTTATTTAGGTAAGGGCAATTTGGCTACGGCAATAAGGGCGAGCATTTCAATACCCCTGGTTCTGGCCCCGGTAACCATTGATGGAAAAAAGCTGGTGGACGGAGGAAACTCGACACCCGTACCTGCGAAGATGGCTTATCAGATGGGAGCGGACCTTGTTATAGGAGTTAACCTATACGGAAACATATTCCCCCTGACCGCAGCTATAGAGGGCAAGATGAAACTTACCACACGTGAGGTTTTTAGACTGTCCTACCAAATGCTTTTAAACAGAATGGCCGTAGAAAACCTGGACGACGCCGACATTGCTTTAAACCCCAAAATCCCGGAAGGGAAGTTTAGTTTATTTAAGAATTTTGTAAAAGAAAAAGGAATCGTGTCATGCGGAGAAGAGGCGATGGATGCGAAGATAGGTTTGTTGAGGCAGATGATGGGGGATTAAG
>MEWJ01000002.1 GCA_001773385.1 candidate division WWE3 bacterium RIFOXYD1_FULL_43_17
ATCTATATTTCCTAAAAAAGCGCTGTTTGGTAAGTATATTTTCATATTAAAAACCTTAAATCTTCTCGAAATATACCGGGATTCCCGGTACCCATATTTTATATCAGGAATCCCGGTAAATGTCAACCTAGTTTGTGCCGAAATCGCCCCGAAGGTCCCAGCCTTTGACAAGAAGGTATCAAATGGCTAAACTGTACTCAGTTTAGCCATTCAACGTATTATTTAACAATCAAAGCTAGTTACAGTCAGCAAGGCAACACCAGGTAGGATTAAGAGTATGTCTGTCCAACCAATTAGGGAACGCATATATCGCTAAGGTTACCCTGAACAAAGTGTTTGGTATAAATTTCGATCCCGAAAGGTATATCGAAGAGAATAACTCGGGGAAGATGTTCCCTTCATACTAGTTATGGAATCTTTAGAAGAAATTCAAAATATCTTAAGAAAATTTAATGAGATGGGATATGCCGACACTAATGTTAAGTACGAAGATAACGGTAAGAACGGAAAAATTTTAACAAGACAGGACGGGGAGTGGAAATACGAAGACGAATATTACGGCGGAGAACCTTATTCCGGAAACGAAACTCTTTGGTACGGAGATAAAGATGTTTTCAGATGTGTTTACTGGGGAAAGGTCGTGGAGGGAATAAACTTTTCAGATATTTACGATTTTTTGAGAAAAGCACTTAAGGCCGGACCCTCAGGAGCCTGTGTCCACAGAGGCCCCGAAAGTTATTCTGAAGGAGATCTTGTATATAAGAATTCATGCACCGGAAACATCGGGGAATTTGTCCAAACCGAAAGAATCTTTAAAGGAGACAAAGAAGTCTATATAGCCTACTTTATAGGCGGGCGCGTGAATGTTAAGAAATAGCGCTGTTGCAAGGTTTCTCATGACGGCATTTGGAAATTGGGTTGAACTTAAACTGCCCCATAATAAATAACTATATATCTGTTTGACAGATAGATTGTTTTAAAGTAAAAGGTTATTAGAAATAAACCTTTGGGGGTATTTTCTCTGTCCGCTGAGGCGAAGATGGATTGTAGAATCAAAGAAAACTGCAGCAAAATAATAACTTACTAAACGCGCACTTGGGGTGTGCTTTTTTTGTTGCTTTTTGGTTTGGTTAATTTGCTTTGGCAGTGAGTTAGTTTTTGAAAACTTATTTCGTAATTATTTCGAGAATGCAATGAAACACGTTGCGTAATTTGGTCGCTTGTAACGTGCGGAGCAAGTAGCGAAACCGGTCTCTTATGTTGAGGTCGGTTTTTTTATTGGTGTGTGTACTTTTATGTTCACCGCCAAAGCACCGTAAAAAATTATGAAGCTAAAAATGCATCTCAGAATAAAACAGGCTACGGTAAGGACGCTTTATTCGTACGTGGGTATTCTGTCGCTTCTTGTAAATACTTCCAGCCCGTTTTTGGTTGCTCTTCAGACTACAGCTTATGCGCAAGAGATAAGTGCGCCTGTGGAAGAAAGTGTTCCGGCCGATGCTCCGAGTGAGGAGCCTGCTGTTGAAGAGTCAGCTCCTACTGAAGAAGCACCTGCGGTTGAGTCCGCACCTGCTGAAGAAGTAACGGTGGAAACTGTTACCGAACCGACCATAACCGAAGAAGTGTTAGGAACCTCAACAGGAGACCCGGCTACTGAGCCACCTACCGAACCTATCATCGAAGAACCTCAACAAGGAGACATCTTACCCGACGGGGCAAGTGACTACAGACCTGAGGAGATTGTCGAACCGGCGCCCGGGGAGACTGCTCCAATTGATTCTGCTCCTGCGGTCGAGGTTGTTACGGATACAACTGATGCTACGGATCCTTTGATTGAGCAGATAGAAGGAGTTGCCACTGAAATTGAAAAAGAATGCTTAGTTGAAGGTACTGAAATTACAGACAGTTCCGCCGCAGATTGGGCTGTTGATTCTGAAAAAAGCTATGCAGAAACTAAAGAACCGGTGAAGCTCGGGGTTAAGTATATTTTCCCGATTGATAATGAAGTTAGCGTCACATTTAAGTGTTTACCAGGTAAAGAGTCAGATCTGTTACCCTTAAAAATTGAACGAATAAATGGAAGCGATTTAGAACTACCAGACGGGTTAATCATTGCAGGAGAATATGCTTACGACATAACGACAGGGATGGAAAACGGAACTTTCGAATATGATTTAACTTTGCCAAAATATGAGGGAATTGACGTTGGTATTTCGTACATAGAAAAATCAGTAGACGAGGTTGTGGGTAAGGACTTGAAGAGAAGTGACATAAAAGAAGTGGATGAGGATAGCGTTGAGAACCTGGATAGTGCTGTAGAAATATCCAATCTTGACCACATGACTATTGTTTTTCCAATCACTCACGTAAGTTGCCAGAACGATTTAGAAATTAATGATGTGGCTGGGCAAAAAGATTTGACTCTCATGTGTTATGGCACAGACGTAGCTACAGAAATATTCACGAGATGGAACTGGGATGACATATCTTGGTCTGGTAACAACACTGGAGATGCATGTAATTTATTCGATACCGATGGCGACGGGGATGTTAATTATGCTATATGCGTAACAATAGGCGACAGCCCTGCCCAGATACAGAGCACTACAAGGTATTCATGCGGGGATGACAAACCAGACAGATGTACCAGCCCATCTACATTACTTCCAGTATCTTCTAATACAGAGTGCGAGGTTGCCACAGTAACCAACGATCCTTTTGCTGCCGGTAGTAATTACCCTCAAGATACTCAAGCAACATGCAAAATTGATTTGTCAGACGTTGGTGGCCTAGCATCCGCTCGGTTAGTAGATGTTTGTTCCTACCCATCACAGCAGCCAAATTCAGACCCATCAGATTGTATTATCGCCACACAAGCACAGACCGGTAGTCTTGAGATAGTTAAGGACCTGATTCCTAGCAGTGACGCGGGTAAATTTGATTTGTTGATAGATGGGGTAGCAGGAATCACCGAAGTGGGTGACGGAGGCACAACGGGAGAGAAAACTTTGCTAACGGGTAATCACACATTCGGAGAAGTAGGAAATGGCACAACATCCTTAACAAATTACGATATCAGTGCTGTGTGTAAAGACAACAACGGTACAGGTTCTATTGTTTCGACGACGGGCTCCAATCCTTGGACATTGAGCATATCTAAGGATCAGGACATTGTTTGTACCATAACAAATGCCATTAAATCTGCAACGCTTACAGTTATCAAACATGTAGTGAACGACAATAATGGAAGTTTATCTTCTAGCGACTTCACTATAAACGTTACTGGTACGGATGTTTCACTCTCTACTTTTTCCGGAGCGGAGAGCCCTGGTACAACCGTAACTATGAAACCCGGTTCTTACAGTGTTGCGGAAAATTCTGTTACTGGTTACGCTCCTTCTTATTCTTCAGATTGTTCTGGCACTTTAGTGTCTGGTGACAACAAAACCTGTACCATTACAAACGATGATCAGGCCGGAACCTTAATCGTTAAAAAGGTGGTAGTTAACAACAA
>MEWJ01000003.1:0-1074 GCA_001773385.1 candidate division WWE3 bacterium RIFOXYD1_FULL_43_17
AAGAACCACAATTTAGCTGAATTCGGTTCAAGAGGAGAACAAAGAAGCGTGATGCTCGCTTTAAAACTTTGCGAGATAAATTACATCGAGCAGGAAAACGAGGAAAGACCCGTGCTTCTTCTCGACGACATATTCTCTGAGCTTGATGAAGATCACCGTAGTTCTGTTTTCAATATTCTGGAGCAACAGCAGACTATAATTACGAGCACCGAATCGCCTGATTTCCTTTCAAGTAAAGGCAATACGCACGAGATAAAAGTATTGTAACCTGCGGGAAATATGCGAGAATTATCTCAATGTTCTTCCCGGAATTTACCGTCACGCAGAAAACCTTAAAAAATATCGGAACGATAGAATATTCCCGCGCAATCGCGGATAGTGTAAAAATCCTTCCCGTGTGGGAAAAGCAATTGAGAAAAGAGTCGCTGACAGCAAGAATATATTCCCTGCTTAAGATTGAAGGCACGGGCATTGATGAGCAAATTATAAAGGCGTCTCTGGAAGGATTCATCGAAAATAAACCCCAGGAAGTTATCAATTTCGACAATGCCTTGAGATCGGTGAGGGAGATTGGAAGAAAATTGGAGCTGGAAGAGATTGACATAAAATATGTTAATCAGACACTTACCGGTCGTCTTATGCCGAAAACAAAACAGGGAGCGTACAGAACAGTTAAAAAGACCGGTCGTCCGGATCCGGGAGAAATTCTGGCAAAAATAGTAACGCTTTTTGACTGGTTGAACAGTTTGGACGCGAGAGAAAATCATCCTTTAATAACCGCTGCAATACTTTCTGCGGAAATATTAAGGATGGAGCCGTTCGAAAATTTTAATCAATCCACGGCGTCCATAGCATTTGATCTCGTGCTTGAATCTTACGGCTACAGTCTCGGAGGTCTTATAGAAATCGATTCCTACTTTTTAAGCTCACGAAAAGAATTCGAAGAAACACTGGTCGAGATCGAAAAAAATAATTTTGATTACACCCGGTGGCTCGAATATGTGACACACGGCTTCTCCACCAAGACGTATAACCTGATTGAAAAAATAAAACTGCTGGAGAAGGATACCAAAA
>MEWJ01000003.1:1098-1353 GCA_001773385.1 candidate division WWE3 bacterium RIFOXYD1_FULL_43_17
GCGCGATCTTAAATCCCTGCTCGACCGCAAAATCATCAAAAAATCGGGGAGCACCAAATCTTCCCGTTACGAACTTAGCTAGTGATAGAATAGACACATGAAATTTAAAGAGTTTGCAACGTACCTGGAACGTCTGGAAACCACTCCCAAAAGATTAGAGATAACCGATATCATTGGTGAACTTATCAGGAAGCTCGGGCACGAAGAAACTCCGCAGGCCGTTTACTTATCTCTGGGGTATTTAAAAGCTCCTTT
>MEWJ01000003.1:1492-1894 GCA_001773385.1 candidate division WWE3 bacterium RIFOXYD1_FULL_43_17
GATAACAAATACAGTGTTATCGAAGTTTATGACAAGTTAATGGAAATAGCCTGTGTCGAAGGTTCCGGATCCGTTGAATTGAAAATGAAAAAAACCATGACTCTGCTCAATTCCGTAGACTCCCTTTCGGCAAAATTTATAACAAGAATCATTTTAGGGACAGTTCGGCTTGGTTTCACGGAACTCACTGTAGTCAGCGCACTGGCGTTGATATCGGGCGATAAAAAGCTGGCGGAAAAGATAGAGCGCGTCTACAACGAGCATCCCGATATCGGACTGATTGCACAAAGAATAAAGGAAGACGGAATTAAAGGTCTCAACAAAATTGATATTGAACCCGGAGTTCCCGTTCTCTCGCAAAAATGTCAGCGAGTAAGCGGAATGGAAGAAGCGTTCAAAAGA
>MEWJ01000003.1:1921-7135 GCA_001773385.1 candidate division WWE3 bacterium RIFOXYD1_FULL_43_17
TTCGACGGTACGCGTGTACAGCTCCACATGGACAGAAATAAAAAAGCTGAGGACCTTGACGGGACGCCGGATCTCTTTGGCGAATCAGCTGATAAATTTCTCATGAAAACTTATACGAGAAATCTTGAGGAAACAACGCACCAATATCCTGACCTACTTGAAGCCGCAGACAAACAAATTAAAGCAGATTCGGTGATACTCGACGGAGAAGCAATAGGATTCAATAAAGAGACCGGGGCTTTTCTTCCGTTTCAGGAAACAATACAAAGAAAAAGAAAGCATGGGGTAACCGAAGCCGCAAAAAACATTCCTTTAAAATATTTTGTGTTCGACATACTTTACCTGAATGGTAAATCCACAACCGAGTTACCTTTACGGGAAAGAAAGAAAATCCTGAGAAAAATCGTGGCTGCCGGTAATACTGTTGTGGTGGACGACGACATGGAAACCGAAAGTTTTGAAAAACTGGTTGAGTATTTTGAAATTGCTAAAGAAAAGGGGCTGGAGGGACTAATCATAAAAAACCCGGATGATAATTATCAGGCGGGAGCGCGTAGCTACTCATGGATAAAGCTTAAAAAAGCCGATGAAAAACTGCTGGCCGATTCTGTAGATTGTGTGTTGCTGGGCTACTATCACGGCAAAGGTGTGCGTTCGAAGTTCGGAATAGGCGGTTTTCTGGTAGGCGTTATGGACAAAGATAATGAAGTATTTAAGACCGTAACAAAAGTCGGCACGGGCCTGACGGATGAAGAGTGGGTAAAGATTAAAAAACTTGCGGACAAATACAAAATTAAAGCCGTTCCGAAAAACGTACTCATCGAAAAAAGTCTTTTGCCCGATATGCTGATAGAACCACGTATAGTTTTGGAGATAGGCGCCGACGAAATAAGTGTTTCCCAAAACCACACTTCAGGTTACGCCCTAAGGTTTCCAAGATTAATAAAATTCAGGGAAGACAAAAATCCTACCGAAGCTACCAATCTTAAAGAGATAGAGTTGCTGTTTAAAAAGCAGAGAGGAAAGGTATAAAAATGGAACCGGAAAATACAAATGAAATTATAGACAACCGGCTTGACCCAAAAATTGCCGCGGCACTTGCATATCTCCTTCCCCCGCTCTCGGGAATCTTCTTTATCTTAAAAGAGAAAGAGAATGACTATGTAAGATTTCACGCCTATCAGTCTATGTTTTTCGGAGTGTTCTCATACGCCCTGTACTGGATTGCAACCATATCCCTTCCTTCATTACTCGGATTTCCTGTTTATAAGTTCGTTTCGGCAGCTGCAATATTGATGTGGATGTTTTTAATGCTTAAAGCGTTTGCAGGAGACGAGTACGAACTACCTTATATCGGTAAGGTAGCAAAAGAACAGTCCAAGAAATAGCGTCAGGCTGCCCAAATAACATATGGAAAAAATAGGAAAAGTATTACAAAAAAGAAACATTGTCGGAGACGTCAGAAATAAACACGAGTTCCAGGCTTACGGCAACAGACTTGCCGATGAATTTAACGACCGCAAACACCGTTCCCTGTACATAAAACTAGCCAAAACAGAGGACCGCGCGTTACTGGAAGTAGCCCGGGAATTTGTTATGGGATCGGAAAAAGCTACCACAAAAGGCCGGCTGTTTATGTGGAAACTAAGTGAACTCAAAAAACAAAGGTTGAACAAAAAATCCGAATAAACTAATATTTAAGCACATGGACAAAAAAAGCGTTCTTTCTCTCCAGACACAGTTTATAATCTCCGCCGTAGTCGGTGTAGTTTTTCTGGCAGCGGTAGTTGAGAGGTCCGCAGTAAATGCTGTGTTCATTGTGCTTGCCGCGCTTCTGGGTACTTTGGTGCTTGATCTCGAATACCCACTGTATGCGTATTTTTTTGAACCTGAAAAGGGTTTTTCCAAGAATTTTAAAAATTACATTAAGGACAAAGATTACATGGGCGCTTTAAAATACGTTTTTTACAACAGGGGGGACGTAGTTGATAAGTCTCTGAACAGCGCCTTGTTTCAAATAATATTTGCTGTTCTCACCGTACTGGTTGCATACACATCGACTTCGAGAATAGTAACCGCACTCGTTTTCTCAATATTCGCAAACTCTATCTTCAAAATGTGGGAACACTATTTTAGCGGACACGCAGACGAATGGTTCTGGGCCCTAAAAAATAAGCCGGATAAGAAAGGGGTTATCCTTTATTCCGCAGCAATGATTGTGGTTCTGATTGTAAGTTTCCTTATTGTCTAACCGGTGTCTATATACGGACTATTAATATCCATATCGATCCTTGCCTGTCTGTCCGCTGCGGAAAAAATATTCCCGTCAAAGAAAAAAGAAATTTGGGATATGGGTCTGTATGCAGTGGTTGCAGGAATTATCGGAGCCCGTTTATACCACGTAATAGACTATTGGCAGTACTACACGTCCGATCCTCTTCAGGTTTTTAAATTGTGGAACGGCGGGCTGGGTATCTGGGGCGCTATCATCGGAGGCATTATTGGAGTAGGTATATATTCTTGGACACGCAGAAAAACATTTCCGGAATCCGCCGACATGGCGGCAACAGTACTTCCTCTGGGACAGGCAATCGGGAGATGGGGGAATTTTTTCAACTCCGAGCTTTCCGGAAAAGAAACCACGCTTCCTTGGGCAGTTCAAGGGCGCCATCCAATTTTCCTTTACGAATCACTACTCGACCTTTTACTTTTTTTCTTTTTGGTCAGCACCGCAAAAAAAGAAAGAATTCCGGGCTTCCTACTTTCCATTTACCTTTTCGGATATGGAGTCATAAGATTTGTTCTTGAGTTTTTGCGGGTGGGACCATGGAAGGTGGGCGCCTTGAATGTAGCTCAAATGGTATCTATACTTTCAATAGTGATGTCTCTAATTATTTATATAAAAGGACGCCGCGCATGATATTTTTAGCATCCGACCACGGTGGGCTGGACATCAAAAAAGAGCTTGCCAGATACCTGGAAGAGAGCGGAATTCAACACGAGGATCTCGGACCGTTTACTTTTGACCCCGAGGACGATTACCCGGACTTTACCGACAAACTCGTGAAAAAAATGTTGGCAACGCCGGACTCAAAGGGAGTACTGATATGCAGAAACGGGATTGGCGTAACTATAGCTGCCAACAGGTATAAAGGAATAAGAGCCGGGCTTTCGTGGAACGAAACACACGCATCTTCCTCGAGAAGAGATGACGACACAAACATACTCACGCTGCCCGCAGACTACATAAAAATCCACGAAGCTCTCACAATATTCAAAACCTGGATGAGCGCTCCTTTTAGTAACGCGGAAAGACATAAGAGAAGACTGGCCAAAATACTATGATTATTCCTGCCATTCTCGAAAAGAAACCTGAGGAAATCAGACGGAAGATAAGTCTGGTTGACGGTCAGTGTGAGTACATACAGATTGACATCGCCGACGGAAAATTTGTCTCCGAAAGTTCGTACGCTAATATCGAAGACATTGCTTCTCTTGAACCCATTTCAAAACTTGAGATACATCTCATGACCGACCACCCCGAAATTTATGTCGAAGAAAGATACCAAAGTATTTTTAAAATATCTGCTCACATAGAGGCAAAGGGTATAGAAGATTTTGTCAGAAAAGCCGTAGAGAAAAGATATACTGTGGGAGTAAGCGTTAAACCGGAAACGCCATTGGAAGATATTGACCGTCTGCCCGGGGGAATTAGTTTTGTTCAATTTTTAACCGTACGCCCGGGGAAACAGGGAACAGAAATAATACACGATGTATTTCCGAAAATATCAAGTTTTAAAGAAACACACCCGGGTATTAGAGTACAGGTCGACGGTGGTATTAACGAACAGAATTTAAGTGAGGTCTTGAAATTAGGCGTAGATGATGTTGTAATTGGTTCTCAGATATTTGACTCAGAAAATCCTGCCGGGATGCTGGCAAAATTAAAGGAGATAAATTAAAAATGACTGATATCACAACAATTTCCTCAATAGACGGTGAAAATAAAGTGTACAAGCGCATTGCCTTTTTGGGCGGTGCCGCATGGAAAGAGGACGAGGAACCTTATATCCAGGCTTTCGACACAGCCAAGCTTTTAGCCGAAAATGATTACGAAATATTCAACGGAGGCGGCCCCGGAGTTATGAAAGCTTCGACAAAAGGCGCTCACGCCGGAGGCGGAAAAGCATTAGCCATAACATATCATCCGAATAAGCCCAAGAGACACTACGAGGGAACCGATCCTTCCAATGATGTTGATATGGAAATAGTTACGCTCGATTACTTTGACAGAACAAAAGTTCTACTGCAAAACACCGACGTCCACATAGTTTTCAAGGGAAGCATCGGAACCTTAAGTGAGTTCGGAATGACCTGGGTAAGTTCCTGGATACACGAACCCAACAGCAGACCGATTATAATGTTCGGAGATTTCTGGAATGAGGTTTTGGATGCCATTGATAAAAATCTTTTTATTAAACCGGCGGAAAGAAAAATGTTGAAGATATGCACTACCCCACAGGAAGTTTTGGATTACCTTGAGTCTCTGAATAAGAATTAAGCCCCGGTCAGCGCCTTGTGAACAATTTCCACAAACCTTATACTACAACTAATGCCCAAGTCTTCTGTTCATAACGATATTGAGAAAATTGCCTTAATTGCCAACGATCTCAGAGAAAACGTAGTGGAAATGTTACTGGAAGCAGGAAGCGGACATCCCGCAGGTGCTCTCGGGATGGCGGACATATTCGCTACTCTATACTTCAAAATTCTAAATGTAGACCCCAAAAATCCGACTGACCCGGACAGAGATAGGTTTGTGTTATCCAACGGTCATATCTGTCCCATTTTTTACGCCACACTCGCTGAAAAAGGTTTCTTTCCAAAAAAAGAGCTGAAACAACTGAGAAAACTTAATTCTAATTTGCAGGGACACCCAAAGTTCGGCGCCCTTCCCGGTATAGAAAACTCCAGCGGCTCTCTTGGCCAGGGCCTTTCTCAGGCCGTAGGAATGGCGATGGCGGCAAAAATACAAAGCAAACCATTCCGTGTATACTGTGTTACCGGAGACGGGGAAATGCAGGAAGGACAGATTTGGGAAGCAGCAATGTTTGCCCCGAATAATAAGCTGGACAACCTTACCTGGATAATCGACAGAAATAATATACAAATCAGCGGACGTACCGAAGACGTAATGCCTCTGGAAAATCTCCG
>MEWJ01000004.1:0-2524 GCA_001773385.1 candidate division WWE3 bacterium RIFOXYD1_FULL_43_17
CGCTTTAAGCGGACACAATTCCTGGGAGATTACCAGGTTGATAGGCCGTAGGTGTAAGCACAGCAATGTGTTCAGCCAAGCGGTACTAATTATTTGTGAGTCTTTAATACATTTTTTCGTGGAATTTATTCTGCGGAAACTTTCGGATTGTTGTTGAGTTTTTGTGATTATCTGACTTTCTGTTTGGTTTTTAGAGAGCTTTAATAGTTTTCGGATAGGGCGGTTTATGTTATATTCCGCTTCCGGGACTAGAAAAGTTCTAATAAAGTTAGTCGGTAGAGTTCGAAAAGTTTTTTTGAAATCCAAATATGCATTTGGGGACAAAACCCTGGTGATGATAGCGGTAGAGCAACACCTCTTCCCATTCCGAACAGAGAAGTTAAGACTACCAGCGCCGAAAATACTGAACAGAAAGTTTGGGAAGATAGGTCGTCGCCGGGGTTTTGTCTGTTCTCGGGCATTTTATTTATAGTCAAGTTTGAAATTACTCAATATGCTGAACCTCGTTCGAACCATAGCACTTTTCGTGCTATAGCATCGAACTAAGGTCGTCGCCGGGGTTTTGTCTGTTTCCAAAGCTTTATTTACAACCCCGCCAGGGGTTTGTTTTTACGCGTGAACATTTTTCAATTCTGTCGTCTGTTTGAGAAACTCTGCAACTTCTCTTTCATCAGCTTCTTGCCCCAGTAGATTCTTTAAGTACTCTTTCAAAAATATTTCCTGATCTTCCTGGGATTTTGCATCTTTTTGCATCTCTTCCCGTTTCCTGATGGCAGCCGCCAGTATAAGTGCGTTGACCATCTTATTATTATTGTTGCCTTCCCACTCCAGTCTCTCGGCTCCATTTATTCTTTCTTGTGCAAGTTCCCGGGCTTTCTCAGGATTGTTAAGTTCCAAAAGGTGGTCTATGGTTTCGGCCCATTCTTCCCGTTCCTGGTCGCTTGCCACGCCATTTTTTCTAATCCTTTTGAGTATCCGTGCATATCTTGTCTCCTCATTTTCCGGACCTGTCTCTTCATCCGGTTCCTGTTCGGTTGTTTCTGTAACCTCTTGTGTGTTTTCAACCCGATCAAGGTTTGTTCCCGTTTCAGCAGCGCTGTTTGCCGGGAGAGTGGGGTGGTGTCCATTCGCCCCGGTATGTGGCAGATGGTTGTAATTATTTCCACCCAGCTCACGTACTTTTTCTTCCAACAATTTTCTTGTCTCCTCACGCATGACCCACAAATTTACCCTGAATCCCTGAGCGAATTCAAAATCCACAACAGCCGGGTTTTTTAACCGTTCCCACATCAGCGTTTTTGCAATATCCTCTATTTCTTTATCTGTGATTTTGTCGGCCTTGGCCTGATTGAAATATAGATTTCCCGACATCAGTATAGACCGTTCGACTTTATCTACCTGCGGTTTTTGCGCATTAGTCCTGTACTGATCGTAAACACCTTCTTTGGTAAGGGCATCGTTATGCCATGCCGACGTGTTGTGACGCGCAAGCGTGTCGTACGACTCTTTGTAAGCTTGGTAGCTTTGTTGTGTTGGGTTTGTTGTCCACGCTTCGTTTTTTTCGTACAAATCCGATTTTAATTCAGAATCTTTTTTCTGCCATTCAATTCCCTCGGGGGAAGTTGCTGGGTGCGGTCTTTCTGTAACGGTAAAAGAGGGAACATATATAGTTTCTGATATCGGTCTGGCCGGAATCTCGGGTGTCTGTGGCGTGACCACCGGAGTAGGTGCTTGTTCTGAAGCCACACTATTTGCAGGATTTTCTACAACCCCGGGTGTACGACCGTTGTTTATGTTTGTAGATGTCGTCCCCGGGCCCGGTCGTGACGTTTCATTATGACTAATATCTTCCACTACTGTGCCCTCGATAATATCAGGTATAACCTCCGGTTTTATTTCAGGCTTTGGAAGAGAGGGTGTCGGTTCTAAAATCTCTATCAAATTGTCAGGAATTCTTTCCGAGCCGCTTTCAGTTGTCTCAGTTCCATTTTGAATATTTTCTTCTACTGCAGCTGACCCCTCAGGTTTACTTTGATCATTTCCTTCTTCCACAAGCTCCTGTAATGCAAGAGCTTCTTCTACCAAAGAAGACAGCCTATCGGAATTTTCACCGTTGTCCTTAACGTCATTGTTATTTTCATTAGGCTCACTTTGCTGTTCAGAGTTTCTTTCGCCGGATCTTATTCTGTCATCAACCAAGTCCATAGCTTGTTGTTGGTATGATTCTTCTTCCTCAGGTTCAAAAGACATAGTTTCAAGTCCCATATTCATAATTCTAACCTTTTATTGTCCTCTGCGACAAGACTGCCCAAAAACCCTAGATTTCCCCATATTTTCACGTTATAATCTCCCCGTTCCCCTCTATAAAGATGGGAAGAAAGGAGGTTTTTGCTTGGGAAGGTTTCCGGTAGAAATACGAAGGAAGCCCGAAGAGGCAAATACCCGAAAAATGTCAAAATCATCAAAGGTTCACAAGCCGGGGTCGGCTATGGCAAAACTGCTTACCGATAAAGATCTACAGATG
>MEWJ01000004.1:2544-19759 GCA_001773385.1 candidate division WWE3 bacterium RIFOXYD1_FULL_43_17
TAAAGATCTACAGATGAAAGATCTTAGACCCGGAGATTTAGTAGAAGGCATTGTTGTTAGTGTTACGCACAGTGAGGTTTTGCTCGATGTAGGAGCAAAATCGGAAGGTGTTGTATCGGGCTCTGATATAGCCGATGCGGACGAGTCTTTTAAGCACTTAAAAGTTGGGGACACGATCCTCGCCAAAGTAGTGCAATCCGAAAATCAGCAGGGCTACATTGTCCTGTCCTTGAGGAAGGCCGAAAAAGATAAGAAGTGGAAGGGCGCCGAAGACGCGTTCGCTACCGGTTCTGTTCTTGAAGCGACCATCATTGAGTATAACAAGGGCGGTCTTTTGTCCGATTGCTTAGGTTTAAGAGGGTTTATCCCACTTTCTCACCTTGATAGAAGCCATTTTGCTAACGATATAGCGAAGTTTGCAGCCGGAAGCGAGGCTGAGTTGAAGGAGTCGTTAAAAGCTTTGGCCGGGAAAGTTATAAAGGTAAAAGTAATAGAGCTCGACCCTCTCAAAAACCGCTTCGTATTGTCTGAAAAAGACGCAATGAGTACATATAGCGATGAGAGCAGAGAAAAGAGGTTACAGGAAATTGCCGCAGGTACAACCCTGGAAGGTATAGTGACGGGAATAATGCCGTTCGGCGTCTTTATAGACCTCGACGGAGTAGAAGGCCTTGTACACATCAGCGAAATAGCCTGGGAAAAGGTAAACAACCCCTCCTCATATTTTTCAGTTGGTAAGACAGTTAAAGTTATGGTTTTAGGCATCGACGAACAAAGCAAGAAGCTGGCTTTAAGCGTAAAGAGGCTTACTCCTAACCCGTGGGAAACCGTGGAAAAAAGTTACCCGGTCGGAACCAAAGTTAAAGGTATTGTCAGCAAAGTCGTTCCTTTTGGAGCCTTTGTGACAATAGAAAAAGGATTGGACGGGTTGATTCACATTTCCGAAGCCGCGGGTCCTTTGAAAGAAGGAGAAGAGGTTGAGGCAATTGTCATCCAGGTGGACGGAACCAATCAGAAATTAGCTTTAAGCACAAGACCTCAGGAATAAGTACCGTACTAAGAAGTTAAATTTCCATCCCCTGCCAACAACGGCAGGGGATTTTCGGCTAATGTTAATAGACAGACTTACGCAAAGGGCAAAATCGGTGTTACTCAAACTTCCTGAAAAGGAAGCTATCTCGAGTGCCAAATTGCTTGCTGCGATAATCGAAGAGAACGGAATGGGTAATACTATTCTTCAGGCACTGGGAATTTACAACCTTAACAAGAGAAAAATGGTTTCTTCCAACGATCTGACCAGGGAAGCTTTTGTCCAGGCTGCGAATTTCGAGCATATGTATGTCGGCACCGAACATCTGATACTTGCTCTTTTCAAAATGTGTGACTCTCCTGACTTTAGCCGTCTCCGCTTCGAACTCATAAAATTGAGCGTTTTCCCTAACACCGTTAAATCCATAGATAAGAACAAAAAGACCCCTATTTTGGACACATTCGGCGAGAACCTCAATCAGAAAACCATGCGGAATATGGACAAACCTCTCGTATATAGGACGGTTTATGAGTCTCTTGTAGCGTCGCTTCTTCTAAAAAACACACCTAATGTTTTAATACTCGGGGAAGCGGGCGTTGGGAAGCGGGCACTGGTCGAACTTTTGGCCAGGAATATTTCCGCTCTGGATGTTCCTCCTGCGTTAGTCGGCTATCAGGTAATAGAGTTCGATATGCTGGCTTTTATGACCGGTCTGATGAATAAGAGCGGCGTAGAGACAGGACTTGCGCAGCTGTCGGATGAACTTAGATCCCTGAACCGTGTAATACTTTTTATTAAAAACTTTCAAAATTCTTTCTTTGCTACAGCCATGGGATTTTCCATGCCTATTTTTTACTCAATGTTTAAGTCCGCTTTGGATAATTCGGATATAAAGATAATAGCGACGATGTCTTCTACCCTTTATGAAAAGCTCGGAGCAGACAATGAACACATATTGGAAGATTTTGGGACGGTAGAAGTCATAGAACCCACTGAGAAGGAAACTCAAAAAATACTTGAGAGCACAGCGCTGTACCTGAGTGAGTTTCATAACGTTGATATCACAAAAACAATGGTCAACCTCATTTACAAAAAAGCCAAAGAACTTGAAAGCGACGACAAATTTCCGCAAAAAGGCGTGGATCTTATGGACCACTGCTGCACTTACGTAATCCTCAAGAAGAGCAGGATTCCTGAAAGCTACAAAGAGATGGTTGATAAGAGATTCGACGTTCTGGGACAACTACAGACGACCCTGGACGAAGGTAAGTACGAGAAGGCACTTCACCTGAGGAAAAAGATAAAGGGCTACGACCAGAAGCTGTCCTCAAAAGAAGAGAAAATATTCATCCCCGAGAAAAGGTTGAAGATGACGACCGAAGATGTCACCGAAGCGGTATCGGTATTTAGGGAAGAACGCGATTTGGACGACGATAAAGCAGGTCTGAAGAATTTATCCCTTCTTTCCGAGAAATTAAGATCCAGGATTGTTGGACAGGATGAAGCGGTCAATCTGGTCGCAAAAAGTCTTGTCCGCTCGAGACTGGGGCTCAGATCAAGAAAGAGGCCGATCGGTAATTTCCTATTTCTCGGTCCTACAGGTGTGGGAAAAACCGAAATGGCTAAGGTTTTGGCAGATCTTTTCTTCGGTTCCAAATCTCTTATCAGGTTAGACATGAGCGACTTTTCGGAAAAGCACAATGTTGCTAGATTGGTAGGTGCTCCCCCTGGGTATGTTGGTTACGGTGAAGGCGGAGAACTGACGTCAAAGATTGAGGCAAAACCGGACAGCGCTGTGTTATTCGACGAAATCGAAAAGGCTCATCCGGATGTCCTGAACATCCTGCTCCAGATAATGGAGGAGGGGGAGCTTGTGGATGCAAAAGGCACAACCTTCGACTTTTCACACGCCGTTGTCATATTAACAAGCAATTTAGGAACTGAGATACTGCACAACAATGAGATAGGTTTTGAAGAAAAGTTTATCAGCGACAAGTCGGTTGAAGGAAGGCTCAGAAACAATTTAAAAAAGATTTTGAAGCCTGAGCTTATAAATAGGTTCGACGAGGTCATTATTTTCAAGAGGTTACTTAAAGACAGCCAGCTTAGAGTACTGGAGTTACTCACAAAGGAAATAAACGTTACACTTAAAGCCCAAAACATCACTTTAGTGGTATCCAAAGAGGTTAAAGACTACCTTCTGGAAAAAGGCGGCTCTCTCGAATACGGGGCCCGGGCTTTGAGGAGAACATTGGAAAAGGAGCTGATCGACTCTTTGGCTGAATACCTGTTGCATCACGAGAAAAGACCGTTGTCACTTTGCGCTTCTTTGTCGGGCGGGGAGATAGTTATATCCGCGAAAAAGGTCAGAAATTGCTAAGATATTAGTATGCCTAAGATAAAAACGGTATACACATGCCAGAACTGCAATTACCAGAGTTCCCAATGGATAGGACAATGCCCCCAGTGCCACGAATGGAACTCTTTTATTGAAGACGTAGTGGCTGTAAGCTCCGGTTCAAGATCAGGTTCCCGCGCGGGAAAAAGCAGCGTGGCCACGCCTATACAGCTATCGAAAATTTCCACGAAAAATATAAAGAGACTTTCTTCTAACATATCCGAGTTCGACAGAGTTCTTGGAGGCGGATTTGTCCCGGGACAGGTAGTTTTACTAGCCGGTGAACCCGGTATAGGGAAGAGCACACTTTTGACGGATATCGCAAAAAGTTTCGGCGATAAAAAAATTCTGTATGTTGCAGGAGAAGAGAGTGCGGACCAAATAAAGATAAGAGCGGAACGCATGAATTACCCCGCCGAGAATTTATATATGTTTCAGGAATCCGGAGTAGAGCAGATTATCTCAGCGATAGAAACTGCAGAAGATATCGCTCTGGTCATAGTAGACTCCGTTCAGACAATTTACTCCGAAGATATTGCGGGAATTTCAGGTTCTCTTCCGCAGGTCCGTGGCTGCACCCAGCTTATAACAATAGCCGCGAAGCGTACGGGAGTACCTGTCGTACTTGTCGGGCACGTAAACAAAGAAGGTGTTGTGGCAGGTCCGAAAGTCCTGGAACACATTGTAGACACCATTCTTTACCTTGAGGGCGACGCCCAGCACATGTTCAGGATGCTCAGAACAACTAAAAACCGTTTCGGTCCGGTGTCGGAGGTAGGAATATTCGAGATGCAGGAAAAGGGGATGAAAGAGGTCAAGAATCCCTCAGAGCTTTTTCTTGAGGAACACGTTGCAGGAACTTCAGGTTCCTGTGTAACGGTCGTTATGGAAGGCTATAGACCTCTCCTGTTTGAAGTACAGGCGCTGACGGTAAGAACCAGCTTCGGTTACCCGAGAAGGACAGCCAGCGGCCTGAATGCCAACCGTTTGCAGGTGTTGGTAGCTACAATAGAGAAAAGAACAGGAATAGATCTTAGCGGCCACGATATCTATCTCAATGTGGCCGGAGGTTTTAAGATAAACGAGTACGCTGCCGATTTGGCCGTCTGTCTGGCAGTTATATCATCCATCAAAGACTTGCCCATGAAAGAGAAAAGTGTAGTATACGGCGAAGTAGGTCTAAACGGCGAGATTAGAAGGGTGTCCCATTCTGAGAAAAGGTCGAAAGAGGCAAAAAAGCTCGGTTTTGAAAAGATTATCTCTCCCGAAACTGCTAAAAGTTTGAGCGAGGCTGTATCAAAGGCTCTGTCCAAGGGATACAATTTAGACAGTGGAAAACACACTAAACAAAATAAAACAAAACACACAACAGAAGACAAAAGGAATTCCCCAGCTAAAGAGCTTTAATATTTGGGTTAGGATCGCTTTCGCCGTCATATTCTTCATTTTAGGATTCAATCTTTCACGAACGGGCTTTTTCTACGAACTTCCATTTTTTGGCTATCACACGGTATGGGAATTTCTAATTTCAGCTGCTTCGGGATTTATTGGTTTTTACGTATTCCCACTATTTTTGATAAGCGCTCAATACTGGATTGAGGCGACAATACATAAAGTGGTTAATGAGATAGTGGCCAATTTTTGGGATCAGCAGTCACGCAAGATACAGGAAGCAAGACGTGAAAAACAAAAGAAAAAGGTTGAAGAAGAGGACTCAAAAAGAAAATCTGATTGGGAACATGCTATTGTCCTCGATACATCGGTGTTGGTCGATGGAAGGGTAATAGATATAGTCAAAACAGGCTTTTTGGATCACCGTTTAATAATTATCCAGGCAGTATTGGACGAACTTCAGGCTATTGCTGATAGTAAAGATAAACTAAAGAGACAGCGTGGCAGACGCGGTTTGGACATCGCAAAAGAACTAAAAAAACACTCTAAGGTCATTATTCCCGACATTGGCGCGAACGGAAAGGGTGTGGACGCCAAATTAGTCTCCTTTGCTAAAGAACATAAATTGAAACTTATGACGATGGACTTTAATTTGAATAAAGTGGCACAGGTGTCGGGTGTTAAAACATTAAATTTGAACGATCTTATAAATGGTTTGAAGACAGTCATGCTGCCGGGTGAATCTATAAGGATAAAAATAGTGCAGCAGGGTAAGGAAAAAGAGCAGGGAATCGGGTATTTACCCGACGGAACAATGATAATAGTGGAGGGGGCAAAAGAGCGTGTGGGAGAGGAAATAGACGCCATAGTATCAAAGATAATACAGTCTTCGGCAGGCAGAATTATATTTTCAAAAACGGTTGAGCAGGCAGACGCTTAGAATTCTAAGTTCCATATTTTTCCCAATATAGAAATAAATAGCGAGATGTACGTGCGGAGGAGAAGTGTGAATGGGAGTACAAAAAAACACTCCAGCAGAGGCGACATAAATAGCGGCAACCGCAGAGTGTTTTTTGTCGAAGCGTTTTGCAATCTAGGATTGCAATAAGTCCATGCCTCAGAGCAGCCGAAGCATGATTTATATAAACTTTATATTATTTATCACGCCTAACAAGCGATGGTTGTTAGTCTGACACCCATATTTTTATGAAGGACTGCGGAGTTTAGTGTTAAGTTCTTACGTGCGTTGCTGTTATGGAAGTACGTACTGTTATACAGTTATATGTACAGGATGACTTTCATTTCAACCTATAAGTTAGAAATTACGTGTGGATAACTTTTAGGAATGTGGATATTTAATAAAGGAGGATATTAATGGATAGTAATAAAATAAAGACCACAGTTTTGCTTGATAGGACACTTAAAAAGCTTGCCCAGGTACACGCGATACAAAACGATATGACGTTGGGTGAGTTGATTGAAGAGGCTTTAAGGAAGTTTTTAATTTAGGTACCCGAGTACATTAACGCCTCTACACTTGTGAATAGTTTATTTATTCTTTTGCTTACTTCGTCTTGATCTTACGCGCAGCACATTAAAATAGACGTAACCTGTAGTATATGATACAATCCCCATCAATCTAAGAAAAGGAGGAGAAATGGGCGGTTATTTGCTAGTAGGTTTTTTGGTAGCCTTTGTTATGGGGTATCTTTTTAAATGGAAGATAATCCGATGGTTGCTGTTGAACCTGATTATTATGGCCATAATCGTATCAGCCGCAGGAAGTTACCTTTCAAAATTTTTTGAGGTGGACTACACAAGCGGCATAGGGGAGGCATTAGGCGTTATTTTTGGTGTAGCGGGCGGAAATATTCTCGGTGCTATAGTACGGGCACTCGCAGACCGCACGCGCAAAACTAAAAATACCGAAAAAACCTCTGAGTAATTCAAAAAGGCCCGTAGACGAAGGTACATAAAAATACCAACGTTTCGGGCCTGCATTTTACAACGTGCGTTTTCGTGAGGGCCCATAGTTTTGACAAAAGAACGGGAATCTGTTACTATCTAGTGTGTTCTGGAAGGAGACGTACAACCGCCTAATTACAGGCAAAACTCCCAGAATACAAAATTTATTTAAACTGTTGATTCATGTGCCTGCAAAGCATATTAACTAGCAGTTTATTAGCTGCTTTTTACCGGTAGTAATGCCGGTGAAAGTACTTTGACAAGGTAGGTGTGGAAATCCTCTTTATAGGACTATTTTGATTAGGCCGGTTTAGCCTTTTAGCTATTCCGCTTATGGATCTTGCACCCCTTTTGTACATATCTGATTTACGTAGATGTGTGTGGAAGGGGTGTGGGACCCAAATTGTCTTAAGCTTTTTCAATATATCAAGGGCTCTAGTCAGCCCAACCAAGGAGGTTAAAATGGCTATTTGGACGAAAACCCCCCTCTGGGGAAGAATCTTGGCGGGTTGTATTGTTGTGGCCTTACTTGTGGCTGCTGTCGTGCTTGTCAACACTTTGGGTTCAAAACCCTCTGTAGTTGCCGCGCAGGAAACTCAATTGCAGGAAAAGGACGCAGAAATACAAAGTTTGCAAGACCAAGTAAAGAACCTGCAAGCGGACTACCTCAAACAGGCTGAAACATTCGGTGCACTCCGTACCGAGATTGACGCCTTGAAAGCTGTGCAGGCACAACGACTGGATGAAAATCCTGTTGTTGTTGTAAACCAGGCACCCGAAGAGAAAGAATTTGTATGGGACGGTAAGTCGTTCCAGGGTTTGGCCCCGTTCTTTTTTGACGGTGACCCCCTAATCGCCCAGCACAAGGAACGTGGAAAAGATATGACGTATGAATGTTCCAAGGACTACGGCGTATTTTTTACCATGGATTCCGGCGTTGTCCAAGACGAACCAACTGTTTACCACGAAAAGAAGTATGGGGCGGTCGGCTTTGTGCCCTGCACTGAAGGTAAGTTGATTCAACTCTGGACGGAACACTGGTCTGAAAGCGCTTTGCACAACCAGGTACACATCGTGGAGTTATATTTACCACTCCCGGAAAGTGTGACTGTAGAGCAAGCCCTCGAAGCCCTTATGAAAGACGATGGGAAACCCCTCGCTTATATGTTCGCTGCCGATGGCACCCACGAATTAATTGTTGGTGACCAGCTGAAGTAACCCCCCACACCCACCCTTAACACTGGCCGTAGGAATGCAGAAACAGAAACCCAGTCTAAATTAGACTCCGGCTTCTAACTCTGTACCCTACGGCCTTGTTTTTTTGTATGCCTTTTTCGCAAATCTGTTAAGCCCCCCCCCTTAACCCGTTAACACCAACGTGCTACCATATATTCCATGGAGATCGCGAAGATTCCGGAGAAACTTTCGGGAAAGATAAGGGAACTTTTTTCAGATAAGTACGTGGTCGTTTTGACCGTCATTATAGTTTTCCACTTCACTTTAAATATCATTTGGCAGTATGTGAATACGGCACCCCCTACCTGGGATAGTGCCGGTCACCTTGTTCTTTCCTACATTTTTACCGACAGGATTCCCGAGCTTTTCGGTGGTCACGTCAACTTAATATCTTTAATCAAGGTTTCTACTTACTACCCGCCATTTTTACACTTTCTCGGGAGCATTGTATTCTTCGTAATCGGCCGGAACTACGAGTTTGCCCTAATGTTAGGAACCGTGTTTTTCATTATTGCGCAGGTATATTTGTACCTACTAGTTAAAGAAGTTACTCAGAATAAAAAAACAGCCGTGCTCGCTGTGTTAATATTTTCGCTTTTCCCACAGGTTTGGGAGCAGAGTAGGCAATATCATCTCGATGTTCCGCTTTGCGCACTTTTGTTAGGCGCCTTTTATCATTTAATTAAATCCCGTGGGCTTATAGATAAATATCATTCGGTACTATTTTTCCTTCTAATGGCGTTCGCACAGCTCACTAAGTGGTATGCCTTCGTATTCTTAGCTTTCCCTTTCCTTTACCACGTTTTTTACTCTCCCTTGAGGGCTAAGGTGCTACATGACAGAAATAGATGGACGAACATGGTAGTAGGTGGATTAATTGTGTTGATTGTTGCAGCCCCGTGGTACGTTGTTAATCTCAAAACTATCCTGGAAAACGTTCAGGTGTCCTCTACGGCAGACGCCGGCGACCCGTCAGAAGTTCTCAGTTTTGAGAGCTTTTTCCATTACATAAAGCTTTCAACTACACACCAAATCGGAATAATATCTATGCTCCTGTTCATTTTTTCGGTAATGTTTCTCTTCAAACAAAATAAGAACATGGGTAGATATGTTCTTTGGTCGACGCTGATACCGTATTTCGTACTTACGCTAATTCAAAACAAAGATCTTAGATACATCCTTCCTCTGACCCCGCTTTTTGCCTTTGCGATAGCCTGTTTTTTCACTATGCGCGGGACAAAGATCCTTCCAAATATAGTGGCAGGGATATACCTGTTTTACTTATTTTTCTACTACTTCTTTTTCTCGTTCAACCAGTATCAGGTCCTACCAAAATCACTTTATTTTGTTTCGACACTATTCGCCGGTCCCGGTTATAGATTAACATGGGTCGCCGAACCTCATTCTTATGCCTACAACGGTAAGGACTGGAAAGGGGAAACGATAATTCAGACTGTAAATAAACTGGCTAATGACGAACCGAACATCCACGGAAAATACAGGGTTTTAGAGGTGTCGGACAACAGATTTTACTCCATAGCCTCTTTCGACATGTACTTGCTCGAAAACCGCTATTTCGAAATGAATTTACAGATTCCCTACAACCGTCCCGATGCAATGAGTGACGAGGAACTGGCAAACTATTTAGCCACTATGGATTTTGCTATCATCCCAAAGGATCCGGGGCCTCCAGGACTAAGAAATATTGCTGTATTAAGACAGCTAGTGTCGTATTTCCTGGATGGTCAGCACCCTGAATTTGAGCTGGCTCAGTCGTTCGATCTTCCGGACGGAAATGTTTTGTACCTTTTTAGGAGGAGCGATTACCTTAAGTACAACAACCCGGCACTTTCTCAGGAACATCTCAGGATTTATATGGGAAATAACCTGATTCTTGACCGCGAACTACTGCCGCGCCGCTCTTTTAATGTGAGATTCTACAGGGATAACGGGGAGTTTGTAGACATAAATTACCCTGAAGGCGGTGGAAACCAGATGAGGCTTAGTTTGGACGGAGTGAGTAGGGTTAAAATCGAGTTGCCCGCGCGTGAAATGAACATCAAGGAGCTGCACGGGTGGAGATATTATGATCAGCACTTTATCAGGGACAGCAAGTACAATGAATTAATAAGCGGGTCTTACGACACTTTCGTTTACTTTTCAGGCAGATTGGCACCCAAAAATGTTTTTACTGCATTTACGGATTTTACCGGTTCTGTTGAGGTAGCAATGGGAGATGGGGTAGTTAATGTATCTCTTTCCGACGCCTCTGATTCATCTTATGTGGCCTACGCTTACAATGGTTGGAGGTGGGAATCGGTGGTCCTGAATAAAGATAAAAGCAGCGTTTCCATTCCTTTGAAGGATCTTATACAAATAGAGGTTACCAGTAAGAGACAAATAATCAGAGGATTCGATAAAATGTGGGATTTTTTCATTTGTTACGACGGAAACGCCGTTTGTTTCTATCCTCTCGCTGAAATCCTATAGGTTGCATTATTGCCCTTTTTGTTGTAAAATAGCGCCAGTTTCTAAACAATCACCTTAAAATCAAAGGAGGAGTAAATGAAGGCTAAAATTGTCGTTTTTGTCGTTGTGTTGCTTGTATTTGCGACTGCCGGAATTGTTCTTGCAGAAGCTTACGGCGAGTCAAGCTGTGATAACCGCATCTCGTTAGTGTTTCCAGGACCTCTTGAAGAACCCGCTTCGTGGACTAGTACAGATCAATCTGTGTTGAACACAGCATTAGGATCTTACTCTCTGGTCGGTCGCGCGTTTATTCTCAGTCACGGAAATTTCACGCTTGATGGGGTTCCGGTTAGTAACACGTATTCGTGCTACTACACAGGCGGGTATTACCCGCCCCAGAGTAGAGTTGACGAAATTACTGCGGGGTTGGCCCCGGATGAATGCATATTCGTGGAGGAAAGCGGAACCATCCGTGTGAATACTCCGGTAAATGGATCCTGCATTCTGCCGGCAATACCTACGCCTACTTCAACTCCTACAACGGTTCCAACAAAAACCGCGACTCCAACAGCCACGGCGACACCAACCACTGTTCCTACGGCGACACCGACTGCTACCCTGGAACCCAGCCCGACAGCCACAGAAATACCGGTTCGTCTGGTTCTCGAAGGTGGTATCAATAAACCCAGCGATAACGGAGATAGTGGATGGGTGCCCATGCAAAACGGAAGTAGCGCGAATATTGTCACGCAATTTAATTACGACACCGTTCCTGCTGCATACTCCGAGCCTGGCACCACCATTAAATTGGTTGTTTGGATAGATAAGGAATCAGATCCAACAATCCTTAATGGAACGGGCACTTTTGAATGGAACGCAGCTGGATATTGGGATTTCACGATCATGGCAACCAATGGGCTGGCCGAAATAAAACTCGTTAGCTCTCCCTCTGGACTGCCGGGAAAATTCATTAAGGTCGAAGCATGGGTTGGTAATCAAGCACACCAAACATGGCAGGCGACCGTCAGCAAAGGAGTTTACGAGGTTTTTCTGCCTCTTATTCTCCGCTAACTACCAAACGGTATCGAGAAGTTGGATTCATCCACTCTTGGTACCGTTTTTTTTGCCCAAAACTCCGGTTACAAGAGAACAAGCGCCAATTGCCCTAAACCCCTATAAAACCTATACTAGAAAGGTGCATATGAGCGTTCCCAAACTACCAATTTTTAACAAACTGCCGAAGATAAGCTTTTACCCGGTTCTTCTTTTCCTAATAATCTTTATTATCTGCGCTAAAAACTATACCCCCGGCACCTTTTTAACAGGATGGGACACCCTGCACCCCGAATTTAACCTGTCATTGTACTGGCAACGTATCCTGGGTGGTGTATGGCAGGAGCATCAGGGATTGGGAGCTGTCGCGTCCCAGTCCCACGCCTCGGAAATTCCCAGAATGCTTTTACTTACGGTAATAGACTTGTTCTTCGGGTTAAAGTTTATCCGTTATGCATACGCATTCCTCATGCTTTTTCTTGGACCTTTCGGTGTTTACTTTTTCCTTAAGGACGTTCTGCTTAAAAAGTTCCAGGGACCGTCCAAATTACTCGGAGCGTTTACCGGAGCGCTCTTTTATCTGTTAAATCTCGGAACCCTTCAACATTTTTACGTTCCCCTGGAGATGTTTTTGACTCATTTTGGGTTTTTAGGCTGGTATATGTGGTCATCTTCTATGTTTTACCAATCGGGAAAAAGGAAGTATTTGATACTCTTTTTCCTTTTCACTTTGTTCGGGTCTTCTCAGGCTCACACAAGCACGCTGTTCTACGCATTTTTTATATACTTCTTTGCGTACTTTTTGCTAATCCTATTAATGGATCTTTCTCAAAAATTGCCGTGGCGCCCGGAGTATATAAAAAGGACGGTGGTAATTTTTGTTGCTACCTTGCTTATTAACTTTTTCTGGTTGCTACCTAATTTCTACTTTGCAGTAAGTCACGGCGGGGAAGTGAACATGTCCAAGATTCATGGCCTATTTTCCAACGAAGCTTTTTTAGCAAATAAAAAATACGGTGGTACTCAGGATGTCACTATCCTAAGAAGCTTTTTGTTCAGCTGGGGAGAGCACACGGGAAACGCTCAGTACGGAGAGCTTTTGGGTGAGTGGGTTTCGCATCTTGACAGCCCCGGGGTGCTGATACTGGGTTACGGGATGTTCATTTTCGCCTGTATGGGGGTGATAGTAGCCATTATAAAAAGGGAGAAATTCGGCTTTGGTATGTTCGCCTTTTTCGCCATAGGTATATTTTTCTTATTTAACGTCAACCCTCCCTTTGGCGGACTATTTGTTCTGATGCAGAATACCGTTCCTCTGTTCAAAGAGGCGTTCAGATTCCCATTCACAAAGTTCTCAATAGGACTGATGTTTGCTTACAGTGCGTTTTTTGGCTATGCCCTTAGTTGGTATAGCAGTTTATTTCACAAAATTACGCAGAGGATTTTACTGCCCAAATTTGTCAGAGGCACCATTCTAACAGCAGTTACAGTTCTGTTAATTTACTACATGTGGCCGGCCTTTTCAGGCAAACTTATAAGTCCTTCCATGCGGGTTGATATCCCCAAAAGATATTTCGAAATGTTCAAATACTTTGATTCTCAGGATAGCTATGGAAGAGTAGCCGATTTTCCGGTTCACAGCTTCTGGGGTTGGGTGTATTACGACTGGGATCCCGCAACGCGGCTTGGTTACCAGGGTGCCGGATTTTTATGGTTTGGCATTAAGCAACCTTTAATGAACCGGGAGTTCGACAGGTGGAACCTTCTGAACGAGCAGTATTATAGGGAAATGTCGTACGCGGTATATTCACGCGACGCGGACCTGTTAACGGATGTTTTGGACAAATATAAAATCAGATGGTTACTTTTGGATGAGTCGGTGATGATCCCGGCAGCTGATAGCAAGCAGCTGTTCTACCCCGAAATCAGGAAGTTGTTCACGGAAACAACGAAAATCTCACTGTCCCGCGACTTCGGACAAGGCCTTAGTGTCTTTGAATATACGCCGTCGCAGCCTCAATCCCGTGTTGAGAGCTACGACACATTTTATCCGGTAGGAGACGTAGTTTACAAGGAACCTTACGACACAATATATTCTGTTTATGCTCCTTATATTAGTGGGGGTGAAGAGAATTTCCCTTATGTTGGGATAACCAATACCGACGAAACAATAAAAGAAGAGTACGTGCAGGAGCAGGGTGAAGTTACTTTTATCAATCCAAAATTTATTACGGGGGACGCCATAATTACCGGTAAAGACGAGAGCGGGGATAAATCAGCCCGTGTTCCTTTGACGGCGGTGCTTGAGAGGTTGCCGGGAGATGGGGGTTTGCTGTTCTCGGTAAATCCTGTGTCTTCCAGCGATAAATTGATGGAGGTGGCTTTTGGCGAAATTAAGGACCTCTATGCGGTCGCGGTGTCCGTCAACGGGGATCCCCGCGGAGTATTTCTGGATGCCTTAGAGTACGGAAAGAAAGAAGTAAGTTTCTACTACAATATCGGTGCCTCCAACAACATAGACATTTACACTTTGAAAAAAGGCGAGATTCCGGTAACCGGTTACGCGGGTGAACTTGAACCCTGCAGCGATTTGTACGGGATGAGCTCTTATGAGATAAAAAGGCTGGATGACGGATTTACCCTCGTAGGAAGTGGTTTGAAAGCGTGTCTGACAGTTCCTGTTGCAACTGTATTGGCTTCTGGTGCTGAGGGCGGATCCTCACACCCGTACGTTATAAAAGCAGATGTTACTCCCGACAATCCCTATTCAATTTGCGTTTTCAGCAACAAATCCGGCCTTTGCGAAAATTATTACAGGGATGGGGCTCACATGTTTACCATCAAAGGAAATGTTACCGACTATTTCCTGAGATTCAACTCAAACGCTTTAGGAAGCAACAGTCCGGTTTCTACCACATTCAGAAATATTCAAATATTTTCAGTAGAAGGCGCCATTACGTCCCCATTTGTTCTTGATGAGGCTAAAGTTCTCACACCTTTTATATCCGAACCTTACAAGGTGGCTAATAGTATGTCGTTCGGGGGCAGGGCGGTCGATATGGACCACTACTACAGGTATTGCAACTTACTGCAGAATCAGGATGAGATGCCTAATATTTCTGGGATGCCTGATGTTTTAACTTATTCCTCGGCCGAGAATGCCGTATGTGACTCGTTCCCGTTCCCGTATCTTCCACAGAGCACGGGGTATCTTCTTGAAATAAGAGCGCGTAATGTGTCGGGGGCGCCTTTGCGAATGTGTCTGACCAACGAGTTTTCTAAGAGATGCGACCTCTATGTCGAGCTCCCTAAGAACAAATCCATGGAAAGTAATTATTACCTTATTCCCCCGATGGGTGAGGAAATGGGTTATACCGTGAATTTCTCAAACCTTATATTCGGCAGTGACTACACTGAAAACCAGCTGGAGTCCGTCCGATTGTCTCCGGTACCTTACAGCTATTTGCGTAGTTTCCACACCGGGATTTTGCCCGAAGAGGGACGGCAGTTGGTCGTTTTGAACGAGGCATTCGAAAAGGGTTGGACTGCTTTTTGCGGAATAATGCCCTGTAACGCCAAGCACGTTACGGTTAACAATTGGGCAAACGGCTGGGTGTTTGAAGGGAAAAAGGACACTTCGGGTATAAAATTTATCTTTTTACCCGAGCTTCTAGAGTATTTAGGGCTGTTGGTTTTAGTTCCCGTATCAATTTACGTTTTCAGGTACAAAGAAAAACTCGACGGACAGGAAGACTATGAAAAATGAGATATTAATCACCGGAGGAGCGGGGTACATCGGAAGTCATGCTGTTAAAAGGCTGCTGAAGGAGAACTACGTAGTTCACGTCCTGGATAATTTTACGACCGGGCGCAGACAGGCACTCGAGAATCTAAAAAAGTACGGCGACGTCAGAATTATAGAGGCCGATCTGAGGGACGGGGAAGCGTTAAAGAAGGCACTTCGGGCAGACAATATGGCTAACGTTTCTACGGCACTTCATTTTGCCGGGGTTTTATCGGTAAGCGAGTCAATGCAGAATCCCTACAAATACTTCCAGAACAATGTTCTAGGGTCTATAAACCTTTTGGAGACCCTGAGAGAGGCTGGTGTTAAAAATATAATATTTTCATCTACCTGCGCTACTTACGGGAATTCTCAATATCTTCCAATAGACGAAAAACACCCGCAGCAACCGACCAACCCCTATGGAGAATCCAAGCTGATGGTGGAAAAAGCCATCAGGTGGTACGCGGAGCTATTTGGGGTGCACTTTGTTATTTTCCGCTATTTCAATGTTTTCGGATCCGATCCGGACTGCGATATAGGGTATAGTTCGTTACCTGCAACGCATCTTGTTCAAAGTGCTGTAAGAGGCGCACTAGGCCTGTCGCCCTTTAAAGTAACATGTGCCGACAATTTTAAAACACGTGACGGGACGCCGGTCAGGGACTATATCGATGTAATAGACTTGGTAGATGCCCACTTCAAAGCTGTTAAGTATCTCGAGTCCGGAGGAGACAGTGATATTTTCAACCTCGGAACAGGAAAAGGATTTACCGTTTATGAAATAGTCGATCAGGTAGAAAAGACCGTAGGAAATAAGTTCGACAGAATTCCCGGAGAAGTAAGACTGGGTGAATATGCAGAGGTGTACGCAAACTACGACAAAGCCAGGGAAAAATTAGGCTGGAACCCTTCCACATCTCTTGAAACGGGCATTAACAACCTTGTGAGGTGGTTCAGAAAATACCCCGACGGCCTAAAAAATTAACCTGAACCGTCCAACCCCATAGTGTTGACAAAAGAGCCAAATTAAGCTAGAATACCAACATGATTGATCCGTATGGTCAATCCAAGAGTACTAAGTTCCCTGCCAAATCAACAAAAACTGCCATATTTAACTTAGCGTGAAGTAAGGTAGGTATGGGTTTTGTTATTTGAATTATATGAAAGAAAAAGGTTACAAGTTAATAGCATTGATAGCTGTCGTAGCCGGCTTGTTCCTTTTGTCAAGTGACAAGGCCCTTGCTGACTGCGAGTCAAATTACGGCGGAGGCGAAACCTGCATAATCAATAAGAGGTTTAGCATAGAGAAGAAAGTCAGAATCGAAGGCGATGATGATTGGGAATCTAAAGTGACTGACGTCGAGGAAGACGACACAGTTGAGTTTAGAATAAGAATCAAAAACCTTTCTGACGAAGACGCCGACATTGATTTCGACGACATGAAGATGAAAGACTCTCTACCCAGCGAAATGGATAGAGTAGGTGGCTCAGGTCTTACAGAAGACTGGGACGATTTCGAACCCGGTGAGACCAAGACCTTTATCATAGAAGCTGAGATAGACTCAGACGAGTTTGATAGAGACGAAGCTTTTGACAAATGTATTGTAAATAAAGCTAAGGTCTACTGGGGTGATGAATTTGAGGGATCTGACACCGCTACTGTATGTTACGGTGACGGAGAACCCAAAGAATTACCTGAAACCGGAGCTGTATCGGTAACCGGTATAGCCGGAATCGGATCTTTGTTAATCGGTGCTTTGCTGAGAAAGAAAAGATAACCTTCTGCGGACAACCGTCCGTATGAAGGCCCCGTTTGCCCTTTGCCTTTGGGCAGGGGGCAGAATGGTTGGGTTTGGGTTACTTACTCGACCATTCTGTTCCTTGC
>MEWJ01000005.1:0-14672 GCA_001773385.1 candidate division WWE3 bacterium RIFOXYD1_FULL_43_17
TTTGATGTCGAGAAACTGCCCCCAGTGTGGAAGAAATCTGTCAAAAGCCGATGCCTATTTTTGTTCATCGTGCGGTGCTGTAGTTGGTAGTTCTGCGAGTGTCTTGGACAAACGCTACTACCAAACTTCGGTATCTTCAACGAAGAACTTTTCAGGTCCGGCTTTTTCCATTTGGGGTTTATTCGCCGGGGCAGGAGTATTTTTGTTGCTCGCTGCTTCCGCAATAGTCTCCTCATTTTTAACTAACAGTGCGGTGTCGAACGGCAAAACTATGATAGAAACGGCGTTTCCAAATGCGGTAGAACCGTCAGAGGAGGTTCAGGTAATAACAGAAGCGGCAGTTCCCCAAAAGACCGAAGAAGGCGTCGAAGTTGAAAGCTTTTTACCATTCGACACGGATTTTGCGGCCGTATTCTATTCTCCTTCAGACTTTGCCGACGCTTTAAATTATTTCGGGGTTGAAAATTCTTTCGATCAGGATTTTCTCAAGAACTCGAACCGTCCCCCCTTTGTAATTATTGTGGATCCTGCCGTAGAGCCCGGGGATAAAAACGGAATTAGTATTTTATTTTTTCCGCAAAGTAAAGTGCCGGATAATTCGTATAAAAAATATATCTCCGGTGATTTTACGGAAATAAATTTAGACAAACTCGTAATTGTCACGGACAGCCCTGAGACGGGAGATGAGATAACGCAGATTTCTAAAGGACTGAAAAAAGGTTTGGATTTAAATTCGTATTACGTGAATATAAAAAATAAAATTCCGGAAACCGTGCGGTCCAAGATTTTTGTCTTTACCGACAATGGTGTAGGATATGTTAATAAATTTGATACGGACGCTTTGCCTGAAACTTTCAAGGCACTGGTGCTAAGTTATATGAAGTCCGGAAGCTATTATGGATTTGTAAAATATGAGTGAAGACGGAGTTAAAAAAGATTTTTTATTTGAAGAGTTAAAGACGCTTACCGCTCAGGTGAACGAGACCAAGGGTATTCCCGAGGAACTTGCTGACCGTTTGCGTCAAATGATCCAAAGGTTGGACAGAATGGCTAACCTGGGGCACTACGCGACCGAATATGACACATTGGCGAGGTATATCGGCATTGTTACATCTATTCCCTGGGACGCAAAAACTGAAGATAGGTTGGACCTTGCTATTACGAAACAGACTCTGGACAGTCACCACTATGGTTTGGATTATGTTAAAGAGAGAATCCTAGAGTATATGTCTTCGCTCATTCTTTTAAAGCAAAGACAGAAAGATGCTCTGGGCAGGGCGCCAATTCTTTTAATGGTCGGTTTGCAGGGTGTCGGTAAAACGACTCTTGCAATTTCAATAGCCGAGGCTATGAAGAGGAAGTTTGTAAGGATCGCTATGGGAGGAATTGGTTCTACTCTGGAAATAAGAGGAAGGAGCAAAGCATTCCCTGAATCGGAACCCGGTTTGGTGATAAAAGCACTTATCAGCTCGGGCGTTAAAAATCCCGTTATTCTTTTGGATGAGATAGAAAAATCAAGTGGTGAGTCAGGATTGCAGTCAGACATTATGGCCGTACTACTTGAAATACTCGATCCTGCACAAAATATAGCTTTCCGTGATCATTACATTGATTTTCCTGTGGATCTTTCGGACGTAATGTTTATTTGTTCCGCAAATAATCTCGGCCCTCTTTCAACGGCATTGTTGGACAGGATGGAAATTATTAAAATGCCTTCGTATTCCGACACCGAGAAAATGGTTATTGCCAGGGACTACGTATTTCCCAAGGTCATCGAAAATTCAGGCTTAAAACCGGAAGAGTTGGAAATAGATCCGAACCTTTGGCCCGGAATAATAAGACCGTTCGGTTATGACTCGGGAATCAGAAGCCTTACGCGAACGCTTGAGTCCATTTGCAGAAAAGTTGCTAAAGAAATTGTTGAGGGAAAATCAGAGAAAGTTTTTATAAACGCCGATAATTTAAAATACTATCTCCCCAAATAATATGAACAAAGAAGAAATGATGGAAAAGGTCGCCGCGGCTGTAAAAGCCTGTAAAAAATGCCGCTTACACTCGGGTGCCTTAAATGCCGTTCCCGGCGAAGGAAATATAAGGAGCGAGATTGTTTTTATCGGTGAAGCTCCCGGGCGCACCGAAGACGAGACCGGAAGGCCTTTTGTGGGAAGGGCGGGAAAGCTATTGGAGCAGTCACTCGGAGACATCGGGCTGTCCCGGAAAGATGTTTGGATAGGTAATATTGTCAAACACCGGCCTCCCGAGAACCGTGACCCTCTTCCTGATGAAATAGCAGCGTGTGAAAAATTCCTGGCTTACCAGCTTAGGATAATTTCACCGTTGCTGGTTGTCCCACTCGGAAGATTTGCAATGAATTACTTTCACCCGGAAGGAAGAATATCTTACGACAGAGGTACGTTATTGCGTACAAAAAACTTTAATGTTTATCCGGTTTACCACCCCGCAGCAGCTCTAAGGAATCCGGAGATGATGCGCGGATTTGTAGAAGATTTTAAGAGGATCCCACAAATATTAGATTTAATTAAAAAAGGAGATAAAGACATTCCCGTTCAAACGGACCAACAAATAGATGATGGACAACTTGTTCTGGGTTTGTAAACTTATCATATGGATCAACAATACGTAAATTCAATTACACAAGAGGAAAAGGGAGCGGCTAAGAACAAGCTTAAAATAATAACTTTGAGCGGTACCGAGTCGGTCACAAAAAACCTCACGGTTTATGAGTATGGAGATGACATTATTTTGGTGGACTGCGGAGTCGGGTTTCCCGACAGCGACCTTTATGGGGTTGACGTTGTCATACCGGATTTTACATACATACTGGAAAACTCACACAAAATACGGGGATTATTCGTCACGCATGGTCATGAGGACCATTTCGGGGCAGTACCGTTTTTGCTTAATCAGCTGGATATCCCGATATTTACCAGTAAGCTGGTGCAGGGGTTTCTGAAAGAGAGACTCAACGACAAAGGATTTAAGCATTTAGCGGAAAGAACGCGTTTCACTCTATTAGAGCCCGGTACCGGTACGGTAACGGCGGGAGTGTTTAAAGTTACGGCATTCGGTGTGAATCACTCGGTGCCCTCTACAATGGGTTTAGCAATAGACACCCCCGAAGGTGTTGTTTTGCACATGGCAGACTACAAAATAGACTGGACGCCTGTTTTGGACAAACCAATAGATTTGAACACAATCGGTAAATACGGACAGCAGGGAGTTTTGTGTTTGTTGTCTGATTGTCTAAACGTTTTAACAGAAGGTTACTCGAAAAGTGAAAGCTCGTTATCGAATACGTTCACCGATCTTTTTGAGAGTAACCCCGGAAGACAAATGTTTATCACGACCATTTCATCGAATATTTCGAGAATGAGTCAGATTATGACTGCGGCACTAAAGCACGGAAGAAAAGTTGTTTTAAGCGGACGTTCTATTGAACAGAGCGTAAAAGTGGCAAGGGGGTTGGGAGTAATAAAATTTCACGACGATCTTTTTGTTGACGAAAAAGAAGCGGGAAGACTTCCGCAGGGCGATGTTGTTTACATTATCGCCGGTTGTTACGGACAACCCGGCTCTTCATTGGGCAGACTTAGCAGAGGTGAGCACAAAGAAATAGTATTGGAAAAAGATCCGATCGTAATCTTTTCAGCCGACCCGAATCCTCCGGGAGTTGATGTGGCGGTGGAAAGAGTTATGTCCGCGTTCACATTGTTCGGAGCGGAAGTTGTGTACAGCAGAATACAGGACAATCTTCATGTTTCCGGTCACGGTACAAAAGGTGATTTAATGACTATCGCGTCTGTTGTTAAACCGAAGTTCTTTATACCGATCGGCGGAACTATTACGAGAATGCGCGCTTACACTAACATGTTAGGTGAGCTGGGTGTATCCAAAGACAGAGTATTCGAATGTTTGGAGGGTGACACCGTAGAATTTTCTTCAGGCAGGGCCAGAAAATCAGGAAGACTGGCGACCGTTCCCGTTTACATAGATACTGCGGGATCGGGGAGTACGATCAATCCTGTTGTTATAAAGGACAGGGATCAGTTATCTTCCGACGGGGTTTTTGTGGTTGTAATCCCGTCTAAAGACGGCAATCTCCTGAAAGATAATGTGGAAGTTGTAACACGCGGATTCATCTACGTTAAAGCCTCCCAGGAATTAATGGATAAGTCCAGGAAGTTTGTGACCAAAACACTGGAAAAGATGTCCGAAAAACAACTGGAGTGGCCGGCCAAGAAGAAAAGGATTGAGAGCGAAATTCAGGACTTTCTCTATAAGGAAACAAGAAGTTCGCCGCTGGTTATTGTCCACGCGTTAAATGTATAAGAACGTTTTACCCGAACTGACGGTATAACCTCTTTTTTTGGTTGCGTAACTTTGGTTGTCGTAATGATATAATTGAGCCAATGCCTAGAGGAAGAAAAAGGAAATTTAAGCTCAACTTCAGTGTAAAGCCCGACACTATAAGGTCGGTAATAGCACTTGTGCTGGTGACAGCCGGTCTCCTCAGCCTCATAGCCTTTTTTGCACCATCTTACAGCGTAAACGCCAAAATAAAGGGTTTTATGACGGGCATGTTCGGTAAACCGTCTATAATACTTCCTTTTTTGCTCATAATCTCGGGAACTTTATTCATTCAAAAATTAAAAGTAAAAATAAAAGAGCCAAGGATTGCGGCGGGACTGCTTCTGGCTCTCTTGGGTTTATCCGGACTTTTTCATGTTTTTGTGAACAGTGACGAAGCTTTGGAAGCTGCACGAAATGGGTTGGGCGGAGGAATGGTCGGATATAAGATCAGTTCATTCTTGGCAGCAGGGGTGAGTATTTACGGTGCCGGAGTTCTCCTCGTCCTTTCTGTTTTAATTTCGGCAATTTTACTTTTCGACGTGTCACTGGACCAGGTGTTTGGATTTGTTTCAGAGAAAAAAGATCTCATCAAATTACCTTTTAAAGGTATGTGGCCGTTTAATAAAGAGGAAGCCGGGGAATTTGAGGAAGCCGGGGAAGATGAATTTAATATTGAAGACGGTGAGGGACACGAGCCTGCTCTGGTTTCAGTACCTGGAGATGATTTTGAAGAAACTCCGGAGTTTGAAATAATTCCTTCACAATATGAACCGCAAAAAGTTCCTATAATAATTCCGGAAGGGGCGACTTCTACAATCGCCACCATATCCCCTACGAATTTTTTGTCGGCACCTCCTAATAAAATCTGGGTGGAACCTCCTCTTGATTTATTGATAGAGCCGGTCGCCGAATCCAGAGACCTTTCTGAGTCCAAAGCAAACGAAAAGAAAATAGTAGATACTTTAAAATCATTCGGAATAGACGTGGAAGTGGCGAACACAAAAGTAGGACCTTCCGTTACCCGGTATGCTTTAAAAACCAAGTCGGTGACAAAAGTTTCTAAAATCGCTTCTTTACATGAAAATTTGGCCCTCGCCCTCGCATCTCCCAACGGGTCGGTGAGAGTAGAAGCTCCTATACCGGGTACGTCAGAGATAGGAATTGAAGTTCCCAATACAGTGAGATCGGTAGTTAATTTTAAATCGATAATTACTTCGGATGCTATGAAGGCTATGAAAACTAAGCTTGCCGTAGGATTGGGTAAGGACGTCGCGGGAAAAACATATGTTTACGACATCGGTAAGATGCCTCATATGTTAATCGCCGGTGCTACAAACTCAGGAAAATCCATATTCATCCACAACATTTTATTTTCGGTATTATTCCGGGCTTCTCCCCAGGAAGTGAAGTTTATTCTGGTAGACCCGAAAAGAAATGAGCTGATTCATTATCAGGACATCCCGCATCTTATTACCCCCGTAGTTGTGGATATGGAAAAGACTCCCGCTGTATTTAAGTGGGCGGTTACGGAAATGGAAAGACGTCTGAAATTATTCGAGCAGGCCAGAGTTAGAAATCTTGATGCCTACAACGAGAATTCCGGATTTCAGGCCTTGCCCTACATTGTGATAGTCGTCGACGAATTTGCGGAGGTTATGATGCAGGACACTAACTCAGTAGAAAAAGCGGTAGTAAGACTTGCACAGATGGCAAGATCGACAGGTATCCACCTTATTCTTGCCGTTCAACGACCTTCCATAAACATTATTACAGGAATTATCAAAGCAAATATTCCTACACGCGTGGCATTTAGTGTGTCGAGTCAGGTAGACTCAAGAGTTATTATCGACCAGCCCGGAGCAGAAAAGCTTCTTACAAGAGGAGATATGCTTTTTGTTCCGCCCGATGCTCAGAAACCCATACGTTTGCAGGGTGCTTACATTGACGCGAAAGAAATTGACAGGTTGGTCAACTATCTTAAGACACAGGGAGTTGAGCCCGATTACATCGAAGATGTGCTCAGCATGGCAATGGAGAAGGACGGAAGGGCAAATTCCAGTTCCTGGGGTGACGATGTCGACCCGTTGTTCGACGAAGCAGTAGATATTGTAAGTTCGATGGGCAAAGCTTCCGCCTCACTATTGCAGAGAAAGCTTTCAATAGGATTCTCGCGTGCCGCCAGAATAATAGATGAGATGGAGAACAAAGGAATAGTCGGTCCCGCTGCAGGTGGAAGCAGAGCGAGGGAATTGTTGATGGGTGGAAGTTCTTCCTACTCAGAAGAATTGGACGAACTGGTCTCCTAAAAATCTGGTAGAATAATCCATTATGGGAAACAAAAAGTCATCGAAACTAAGAAAAAAAGAAAGACGTTTAGCAGAGGTCTCCCGTGCACAGAACGTACGGATGAACGTTGCACCGTCCAAGGCAAGTGCTGTAACTATTGAAGATAAAAATGATAAATTCGCGGGCAAGTCAGGTTATCACGAACTTCCGGAAGCTGAGATCAAAAAAGATATGATAAAAAACGTGGCATTTCTTGTGTTTGCAATTGCCGTTATTGCCGGAATAAAAATCTCAGGATGGAGTCTTTGATTTAAAGTCTTATTTCTGCGTCAATAAATTCTCCTAGTCCGCCGTCAAGCACATACTCAGGATTTGTTGACTCAACATCCGTTCTTAGATCTTTCACAAGTTTGTAGGGATGAAGAACATAATTGCGGATCTGGTTTCCCCATCCGGGCATTTTGTAATCTCCCTTTGCTTTCTTTTTCTCCGCTTCTATCTTTTCTATTTCGAGCTTATAAAGTTTGGATTTAAGTATTTTTAACGCTTTTTCCCTGTTTTTCCCTTGGAATCTTTCCTCCTGGCATTCGACAATTATTCCCGTAGGTTTGTGTTTCAGACGTACTGCAGTAGATACTTTATTAACATTCTGTCCGCCGCTCCCGCCTGACCTGAAAAAATCCCACTCGACGTCTTCTTCTTTTAGTTCTATATCTTCAACGTCTTCATTTATAAGTGGAATAACTTCTACCAGAGCGAAAGAGGTTTGCCTGAGGCTGTCGGCATTAAAAGGAGATTGCCTGACAAGGCGGTGGACACCTGATTCGTTTTTGAGAAATCCGTACGCAAACCTTCCGGCTATTTCAACGGTGCCCGTTTTTATTCCGGCTTCGTCGCCGGGGATAGAGTGAACTTCATGCCACTCCCACTCGTTCTGTTCGGCGTAACGTTTATACATTCTGAATAATGTTGCAGCCCAATCCATTGCTTCGGTTCCGCCCTGGCCGGAATGAACGGTAATTATTGCGTCGTTCGAGTCGTGCTTGTCCTTAAAGAAGGTTTTAAGTTCGAGGCGGTGAAGTTCACGCTCAAAATTTTCGTTGTCACCTTCTTCGGCGATGAGTTCAAGCATTTCGTAATCTTCGATATCTTTTTTTAATGCGGAGAGGTCTTTTGAAACTGCAGTGCCTTCTTCCCAATTTTTCCAGGTATCTTCTTCAGCCACCCTCTCTTCAAGGACTTTAATCTTGGTCCGTTTTTCGTCTATAAACAGGCCTTTTTTAAGTTGTTCGAGTCTTTCACGAAGAATGTCCTGCATAACTATGAGATTATACCACCGGCGTTGCTCATTCCATTGCCTCTGTTCCGATAAGAAGCTGGTCGCCTGCGTTGAATTCTTTTTTGAGCATTTTGGTGGCTATGTAAGTCTCAACAGTGTCTTCGATAAGGCGGGCGAGAGGTCGGGCTCCCCACTCGGGAGAGTAGCCCTTTACCGAAAGAACGTCGACCAGTTCCGGCTTAAATTTAACGTGGATACCTTTTTCCTCTGAAAGTGCTTTCACTTTATCCAACATCAGCAAAGTGATCTCTCTTACATTTTGTTCGGTGAGGGGGTTAAAGACGATTATTCCTGAAAATCTGTTCAGAAATTCCGGCGCGAATTTTTCCCTGACATCCGCCAACGCGCGTTCTCTCATTTTTTGCAATGTCCCGTGCTCTGAGAAAACCTGTTGTATTGATTTTGTTCCTACATTGCTCGTGGCAATTATTATTGTGTTTGTGAAATCGATTTTCATTCCGGAATTATCGGTAAGCTTTCCCTCGTCAAGAACCTGCAAAAAGGTGAGAAGTATGTTCGGGTGCGCTTTTTCTATTTCGTCGAGAAGAATTAAGGCAAAGGGTTTTGACCTCACCATTTCCGTGAGTAGTCCCTTGCTGCTTCCGTTCACATCGCCTAGAAGCCGGTTCATGCTATCTAGTTGCTGGTACTCGCTCATATCTAGCCTGATCATATTTACCGCACTTCCGAAATAATGTTCGGCCAGGGCTTTCGCGGTTTGAGTTTTTCCTATGCCCGTCGTCCCTACAAAAAGGAAGCTCGCAATCGGTTTATTTTGATCGCGTATGCCTGCCCTCGCACGCCTGAGCGCAGTAGATATTTGTTTCACAGCCTCGTCCTGTCCGATGACCATTTTTTTCATCGTGTCCTCTATAGAAAGAAGTTTTTGGGCTTCATCCTGGGTCACGGTTTCGACGGGGATCTTTGTCATCTCGGCTATCGTGGCAGCAATGTGGGGTGATGCTAAAATACTCGAACTGCCCCCTACTTTTGTTGAAGTTCTGTTCAAAATATCTATAGCTTTATCGGGAAGGACACGTTCGTGCATCAGTTTTTCCGAAAGCTCGACGGTTCTAACAAGCGCCGGGTATGTCACCAAAATATTTTTTTGAATTTCGAGTTTGTCAGCTTTATTCTCAAGAATTTTTACCGTGACATCTTTGGGAAGTTCGTCGATTTGCACTAAATGAAATAAGCGGGAGAAGGCTCCGTTCGGTTCAATATATTTTCTGAAATTTGAAACGGTCGTAGCTCCGAGGAATTTTATCTTGTCGCTTGAAAGGTGGGGTTCCAGCATTGTGTAAATCTTAGAAGTCTCGGCACTCGAGTCTCCGGCACCGGCCACCAAATTATGTATCTCGTCGATGAAAAGGATAATGTCTCCGGAACCTCTTACTTCGTCCATAACTTTTTTAAGATTTTCAGCAATCATTCCCGGTGATGTTGCACCCGATAACAAACTTCCTATGTCCAGACCGACAAGCCTGTGGTTACTTAAGGATTTATATTCGTTACTTTCCATGATGGCCTGCGCAATTCCCAGCACCAGCGTGGTTTTTCCGCTTCCGGGTTCCCCTATAACAAGAACGTTTTCTTTAGAGCCGCTAAGTATCTGGGCGACTTTTTTAACATCTTCTTCCCTGCCCAGAATTTTTTTGTATTTTCCCAAAGATATTTCCCGCGTGTAATCGCGTGATACTGCATCAAGATTCGGAGTCACTCTTCCGAGCATTCCTTTTCCGAACCCGCCGGTAAACATAAGTTCGTAATCTTCCTGCCATAAAAAGATTCTATCTCTCGCGTTTCTTTTGTCGCTTTCCCACTCAATGCTTCCGATAACATTTTTTATTGACGTGTTTAGTGAAGATAGAATGATGTCGATTTTTGGAATGTTATTGAGAAGGGTCAGGAGCAGGTGCTCGGTTTCGATATATTTGGATTTGAACCTCAAGGCATCGGCAAAAGCGCCGTGCCCCAGTGCTGTAATTTGTATGGAGGGCGCCGATCTTAATCTTTCGAACAGAAGACCGGTGTTAATTTCCGAACGTCTGAATATTTTTTCGGAGGAAGGAAGGTCGAAAAGCCATTTCATGCCCGAACTTTGGTCGGCCTCCAGTTTCTCCAGAGCTGTCAGCACATTATTTCTGCAACTCTCCTCGAAATTTTCCTTTGTATTTTTTGATATCCGAACGCGGGGAATGTCTCTGTTTCTCAAGAGGTACAAAAGATAGAGTGCAAGTATATAGGCCAAAGCATAAGCGGGTCCCCCGAACTTATAAACAAAAGCCGGGGCCATGTACCAGGCCACAGGGAAAAGCGCACAGACCGGTATGAGGAGCAGGAAGAACACGAGTCCCGAAATTAGCCATGCAATCCTTATTGGAACACCTATAAGTCTTCCAACGATGGAGTAGTCGCCGAAAAGTGGTACAAATAACAGCCTTAGGTTTGTCGTGAAAGAAATCTGATTATTCGTAAGGACGAGCATCCGCGAAGATATCTTAAGGATTCTTCTTGGGGCTTTTAAGAGCCACCATATTATAAATTCGTGGGGGAGCCTGGGCAGAGACTTCATACCATAAGGATATCAGAGTTCAGGCGTGTTTTGTATATGAATCCTGTGTATGAGGAGTCCGAACGTAAACCCCAACAGCCAGTAAAGTACGGGAACGTTTTTTTGGTTAACTACGTGTCCCGCAGGGATTACAAATATAACTTTTCCCATCAGTTCTTGCTCCGAAACCGGAAAAGCATCGCTGTGCTCATTGTTGTCTCCTTTTGTTGAAAAATATGCTCCTTCGGGCGTTCTTTGAATTTCGGTCACGCGGTGTGTAACCACGACACTGTTTTGTTTAAAAGAGATAATATCCCCGTTTTTTATTTTGCGGACAGGTACTGTTACGACAACATCACCGTTTCCGATAGCCGGTATCATAGATCCTGTTAAAACATAAAACAGGGAGACCCCGGACAATTTTGCTGCCCCTACAAGCAAACTTATAAAAATTATTGTGTAATACCTGTCCACAAATACTTTCAGAAACCGCAGCAACAAGGGAATTTTATAGTTGTGCGGATTCAAACTCGAAATCAAACAAAGCAGATTTTCCCTGTTTTGTAGCACTCAAATTATCTGTTGAGAACCTAAGGATTAACGCCCTGACCTGCCCCGGATAAATTTGACCCACGCCCAACCCCTCTGTTTTCCACTTTACTATAGTTTTTTTACCCAAGGTCATTCCTACCTCGCCAGGATCAAGAACTCCATTGACGTTGGCGTCACCCCACTCAAAGATTTCAACGCTAATATCTGATCTTAGCTCGGCGGGGTCGTTCGCGGTTTCGTAATATGCGTGTGACGCAATGTTGATTCCTGAAGTTCCGTTGTTGATCAGTTTAATAGGGTAGTCCGATGACCATGTTTGCCCGATATTTCCGAACGTCGGCCCCGGAAGCTCATCTACCAGATTTGTAGGGTCAGTTCCCATGGGTAGATCGTTCAGGAATCTTAAATCTGCACTTCCGACAGAAAATGTCGAACCAAGCACCTTGGCTTTATCTGTGAACGCGGCGAATGTTATTCCTGCAGCCAGACTGACTAATATTCCTAGCCCCGCCAGGTAAGACAACGATTTTTTGTTGATTTTCAATTTTTCTCACCCCCTCCCAACAAATTTTGTGCCCGCATACTGGAAAATGAACTGTCACACACGATGAGGTGATCGGTAAAACCAATACCTACAATCTTGCACGCATCTTCTAATCTCTTGGTTACTTTTATGTCTTCCGAGCTTGGGTACGGTTCTCCCGAGGGGTGGTTGTGGACCAGTATGATTGAGACAGCGTTGTTCATTACCGCGGCCTTTATAATCTCCCTCGGATGTATCAGAGTTTCATTGACCGTTCCGATAGAAATCAAACTTTTGTTTATTACTGTATTCCTCGCATTGAGAGTGATTAAGTAGAGATGCTCAGTTTCTTTTCCTGATAAACTGGCTTTAATGTATTCGTAGGCGTCCCCCGGAGCTGATATTCTGACGATTTCCTTACTTTTACTGTTATATCTTGCGGCCAATTCTCTAACTGCAGCAAGTTTTACTGCTTTGACTTTTCCCAGGTTTTTGTAGCCGGTCAATTTTTGTAATGGTAGATTTAACAGTTCGGTAAGCGTGCCGGCTTCCTTTATTAGAGTTTGAGATAATTCCAAAACGGATTGTCCTTTTCCACCGCTCGACAAAATCAGGGCAATAAGCTCGGCGTCTGAAACCGTGCCGGAGCCCGATGTTAAGAGTTTTTCACGCGGCCTGTCTTCTTCCGGGAGAGATGAGATTTTCATAATACATAATCTAGGTTATTGCAATGTACATTACAATATGTTAAATTCTACCCACACTATATATGTCCATAATTGGTGAAAAGATAAGAGATATAAGAAACGAGTTTAAATTGTCACAGTATAGATTTGGAAAAAAGATCGGTGTTTCCGGAAAGACGGTTTCTGCTTATGAAACCGGACGAGCTGTTCCTCCAGAAAAAATAATCAACGAGATTTCAGAAGTTTTTTCAACCCCCATACTTTATATGAATAAAATTGAGAAGTGTAAATTACGGGATCAGATAATCTCGGTAAAAAACTTTGTAGAAAACCTTGAAAAAGTATTGGCTGAGAATTAACGCTTTGAATACTGAGAGGCTTTTCTTGCCTTGTGTAAGTTAGGTTTCTTTCTTTCGACCATTCTTGAATCTCTGGTTAAAAGACCCTGTTTATGAAGCATTACTGAGTATTCTTCATTCATCAGTGACAGCGCTGCGGAAATACCGTGTGCTACTGCACCCAGCTGAGAAGACTTACCGGATCCTGCTACCTTGATGCTGGCTTTGAATTTAGCTTTAGGATGGGAGACTCCGAGTATGTGAAAAGGTCTCGTCCAGGCTATCTGCTCTTTTTCTGAAGGAAAGTATTCGTTTATATCCATGCCGTTTACAGTTATATCGCCTTTTTCATCCCACATAAAAACTCTGGCGACGGCGGTTTTTCTTCTACCGGTGCCGGAGAAGAATTTAGGTTCTATTTTTGCTCTTTCTTGTACTTTTTCTTTTGCCATAATATCTCTTATTTAGTTACAGACTCCTGAGCTTTGTGGGGATGCTCGGGGCCTGCATATACGTGTAAATTTGTTAATCTTTCGCTTCGTAGTTTATTTTTTGGAAGCATTCCCGTTATAGCGGATACGAGTATTCTTGTAGGATTATTTTCGAGTATCTTTTCAATCTTTTCTTCTCTTAGACCTTTGGGGAATCCCGTGTGGTGAATGTATACCTTCTTTTTCATTTTGTTACCGGTCAAAGCTATTTTTTCAGCGTTGATAACTACAACAACTCCGCCTGTATTCTGGTTAGGTGAGTACTCAGGATTGTTTTTACCGATGAGTATTTTTGCAATATCGGCTGCCAACATTCCCAACACTTTGTTTGTAGCGTCGTAGAAGTACCATTTTCTGTTTTGTGTTTTTTTAGCGGCTGTGGTTTTATTTATCATTTTTCTTTTCTTTCTTTACTACTTTTTTGCTTACAGTCTTTTTCTTTTCGTCTTTAGGTGCCTCTTCTTTTCTTTCCGCGGGCAAGAGCTCAATCCTTGCGGTGTTGGCGTTGTCCCCGTCTCTGTTTCCGGTTTTTATTATTCTTGTATAGCCCCCGGCTCTTTTCTCGAAGCGTCCTGCCAGGTTATCCATAAGTTTTTTTATAGCTTCTTCGTTGCCGATGACTTTTCTAAGCTCTTTTACAGTGTTGAACACAACTATCTTGTCAGCTGAGGAAAAACCTTTTTTTGCTTTTGTGATAACTTTTTCTACAAAAGGTTTAACAAACTTGGCTTTTTCAAGCGTGGTGTCCATTTTTTCGTGAATTATGAGACTGATGGCAAGGTTCTTTTCTAGCGATCCTCTGTGTCCTGCGGGTCTTCCCATTTTTTTCTTTGCTACTCTGTGTCTCATATCTTATAATCTCCTGCTTATCTAAGACCTTCCTTCTTTAGAAGTTTCTTAATCTCTTCCAATGATTTTTCTCCGAGATTTTTGATGTCGGCTATCTCATCGTCTGATTTCTTTGCCAGCTGTTTCAGAGTGTCTATTCCGTGCTTCTTAAGAGCATTGATAGTTCTTGTCTGCAAGGGAAGTTCATCTACGGCGACGTCTTCTACATCGACTACAGCTGAATCTTCTTCTTCGGGTTCGACGGTCTTGTCTGTTTCAAGTTCCCACTGCTCGAAAGATTCATAGTATCCTTTGAGAATAGCTGACGCTTTAACAAGTGCCTGCTTGGGAGAGACACTTCCGTCGGTCTCGACCGTTATAAGTAACTTGTCGAGATCTGTTTTGTCTCCGAATCTTGTAGGTTCTACTTCGTAGGTTACGTTCAGAACAGGTGAGAACAGGGCATCAAGAATGATAACCCCGACTTTAGGGGTTTGTCTTTCTTCCATAGGGGAATATCCGACGCCGGGTTCTACAATAAGTTCGATATTCAACTCACTCTTGGAATCTGCCAGTGTAGCGATGTGAAGATCTTTGTTCATTACTTCCAGGTCTGAGGGTATTTCCAGGTCTTTTGCTGTTACCACGCCCGCACCTTTTTTCTTAAGAGTAGCTACGACAGGATTATTTGTGTGTATTTTAAA
>MEWJ01000005.1:14696-35910 GCA_001773385.1 candidate division WWE3 bacterium RIFOXYD1_FULL_43_17
ATTTGTGTGTATTTTAAATCTCAGCTTTTTTACGTTCAAAGTAAGCTGAACTACATCCTCTTTAACACCCGGGATGGTAGTAAATTGGTGGGAAGCTCCGCCGATTTTTACCTGTGTAACGGCGGCCCCTTCTATTTCTGTTAACAATACGCGTCTTAACGCATTTCCGAGCGTATGTCCGAACCCTGTAGGAAGAGGTTCAACGGAATAAGTGCTTATCTCGTTGCTTTCCTTTATCGGGTTTATTTTTAAATTTTCTTTAGTGACTATCATCATTTCCTCCTTTAAAAATTACCTGGAATAAAATTCAATAATTGACTGCACATCTACTTTTTCCTGAGTGTCTTCCGCCAGGGGAAGTCTCGAATATATGACCTGCCTTTCTTTAATATTCGCCTCAAGCCATTCAGGAAGTACAATGCCCTCTCTTAAATGTATTTTTTCAAAACTGACGGGTTTTATAACGTCGCCGATTTTCATCGTCCGTGAAGGTATATTCTCTTCTTTATCGTTGACGTTAAATAAACCTCTTCTTATAAACTGTCTGGCCTGTGCTCTCGAAGTTGCAAATCCGCTTCTGTAGACCATATTATCCAGTCTTGACTCCAAAAGCTGCATTAAAATTTCACCCGAAACTCCTTTTGAGGCTAAAGCCTTATTAACGTAGTTCTTGAACTGTTTTTCCAAGATTCCGTAAATTCTTTTGGCTTTCTGCTTTTCTCTTAATTGCTTACCGTACTCTGAGACGGATTTTCTTCTGGTTCCGTGCTGTCCGGGAGCCTGAGCTTTTTTCGCGATGGCACACTTATCCGACTCGCATCTTGAACCCTTGAGGTAAAGCTTTACGCCTTCTCTTCTGCAAAGTCTGCATTTTGCTCCGGTGTATCTTGCCATATTCTTAGACCCTCCTCTTTTTCTGCGGTCTGCATCCGTTGTGGGGGATGGGTGTGAGATCGGAAATTGACACGACGTTAAGCCCGACGGTCTTTAGCGCCTTAATAGATGAGATTCTTCCTAATCCTGCTCCTTTTAAGAAGACCGACACGTCCCTGACGCCTGCTTTTTGAGCGGCGGATCCGGCAGTTTCGGCTGCTTTCGTGGATGCATAGGGAGTAGATTTTCTCGAACCTTTGAAGCCTGCGCTTCCTGAACTGGCGGTGAATAAGGTGTTACCCTCAGAGTCGGTTACGGTAATGATGGTGTTATTCATACCTGCCGTGATATAAACTCTTCCTGTCGGAGTTATTATTTTTTCTTTCTTTTTTCCTTTGTTTGATTTTTGAGCCATATGCTATTTCTTCGCTAATTTCTTTTTCTGACCGCCTACGGTCTTTCTTTTACCTTTTCTCGTACGGGAATTAGTTCTTGTGCGTTGTCCCCTTACGGGAAGTCCTGCTAAGTGTCTAAGTCCTCTGTATGCTTTTACTTCCTGCAGACGTCTGATGTTCTGGTTGACCAGTCTTTTCAATTCTCCCTCGACATGAAGTTCCATGGCGGCTATCGCAGAGTTTATCTTTGCAACATCTTCGTCAGTTAGATTTTTAGCCCTTGTGTCAGGATTAATGCCTGATTTTTCCAGTACTTTCTTCGAGATAGTAGGACCAATACCGTAGATGTATCTTAAAGATGCTTCTATTCTTTTTTCTCCCGGTATGTCTACACCTTTTATTCTTGGCATAATTTAGCCTTGTCTTTGCTTATGTTTCGGGTTTCTCTTACAAATAACCCTAACTACTCCGCTTCTTATAATAATTTTGCAATCTTTACAGATTGGCTTTACAGATGATCTGACTTTCATATTTCAAAAATTCTTTCTTATTGAGTTACTTTAGCCTATAAATGATTCTACCTCTTGTCAGATCGTGCGGGGAGAACTCGATTCTAACTTTATCTCCCGGTAAAACCCTAATGTGGGCTTTCCTCATTTTTCCCGAAATGACAGCCAAAGCGTTGGTCTCGTCTTCAAATTCTATCCTGAACATCCCTCCCATATGGGTTTCTGTTATTTTTCCGTCTTTTGTTATTACTTCTTTTGTGCTCATTTAGCTTTCTGACTCAACGAACGCGCTTGATTGTAACAGAAGCGTTACCATAGGTCAATAAACTCTCTCCGGGTATTCCCAGGGAGTTTTTGTCGGTCCCAATATTGTGATATTGAGGTTTCATTGACTTTTCCAGCGACGAAATCTATATTACCATTGTATATGTAAAAATCAACCAAAAAGGGATTTCCGATGCTGGACATTAATTTTATTAAAAACAACACAGATTTAGTTAAAAAGGCCGTTGAAGATAAACAGCTTAGTAAGACCATTTCCATAGACAAGCTGGTAGAGACCCACGACCGTTATGTAGAGCTTTTAAAGAAGGTGGAGCTGCACAGATCCTTAAGGAACAAGCTCTCCGAGAGTATATCCAAAGTAGCGGCTGAAGACAGGTCAAACCTTATTAACGAAGCTACATCGGTAAAAGCAGAGCTTAATACGTATGAGAGGGAACTCACCGAAACAAAAAATACGTTCGACCAGTTGATGCTTTGGGTCCCCAGCGTTCCCGCAGATGATGTGCCTGTGGGAGAAGACGAGAGTGGAAACAAGGTTGTCAGGGAGGAAGGCAGCGTTAAAGAACTGGCTTTCAAACCCAAAGACCATGTGGATTTGGGTGTTTCCCTGGATATTCTGGACCTTGAAAGAGGGGCTAAGATCGGAGGTTTCCGTGGTTACTTTTTAAAAAATGAGGGCGCCCAGCTTGAACAGGCGCTGTTAAGATATGCCAGTGACCTGATGCTGGCCGAGGGTTACACCATGCTAAGTGTTCCGTGGATAGTAAAACCGGAATTTTTCACCGGAACAGGGTATTTCCCGTGGGGAGAAGAGGACCACTACAGGTTGGAAGATGGTAAAGCTTTGATCGGAACGGCCGAAGTGTCTCTCACCTCCTATTACGCCGACGAAATTCTTAAGGAATCGGATCTTCCCGTGAGGCTGTTTGGATTGAGCCCGTGCTTTAGAAAAGAAATCGGTGCTTACGGCAAAGACACGAAGGGTATTTTCAGACTTCATCAATTCAGCAAAGTTGAGCAGGTAGTGCTCACGACTGCTAACGAAGAGATAACCAGAGAATGGCATGAAAAAATGTTAGGTCACGCCGAAAATGTTCTAAAAGGGTTAAATCTTCCCTATAGGGTACTTTTAATGTGCACCGGAGACATGGGTGCGGGACAGGTTAAAAAGTACGATTTAGAGACATGGTTTCCATCCCAGAGTAAATACAAGGAGACTCACTCGGATTCTTACTTCCGTGACTTCCAGGCAAGAAGATTAAATATTAAGTACAGAGATTCAACAGGGGAACTTAAGTACGTGTACACACTGAATAACACTGTCGCAGCCACTCCCCGTCTATTAGCTGCCGTAATGGAAAATTATCAAAATGAGGATGGTAGCATTACCGTACCGGAAGTTTTAAGAAAATACTTAAATTTCGATAAAATCCTGCCCAAAAAGAAAATAATTTGATAGTATGGCTTAATATATGAACATTTTTGATGGGATTCAGTTGCCTAAGATTATTTACGAAACAGACTCGAAATTCAACGGCAAAGTGCAGGTTTGGGAAGTGGGGAAAACACGCAAAATCAAGGTAGACAGGATAGATCAGTCAATCTCACACAGGTCTCCTTCCGCGGGGCGTCTGGTATGGGGGAAGGTAATAGAAGTACTCGAAGATAATGCCCCCGATTTTAAAAACATACTCCTCCTTGGTTTGGGCGGCGGCACCATGGCTCACCTTATCTCAGAAAAGTTCAATCCTCCCAATATGGTAAGCGTTGAGATAGACCCCGTGATGGTGGACATTGCCAAGAACTATTTCGACCTTGATTCGATACCAAACCACAGAGTTATTGTAGATGACGCACTGAGGGTTGTTATAGAGCCCGAGGAATTTGATCTAAAACAGGAGTCCTTTAACGTATGCATTGTCGATATTTTCCAGGGAGAGAAGTACCCGGATCTCGGAAAGTCCGGTAATTTCATTACTTCTGTAAAGAAAATGGTGAGGCCCGGCGGCCTCTTAATTTTTAACAGGATATACCTTGACCATCATCAGGATGATGTGAATATCTTTATAGAATACCTGGGTGATTTTTTGCAGAACGTGACGTGTTTGGTTGTTGCGGGTTACACAAATTCTGACAACGTGCTGATTTACGGAAAAGTTTAATTTCTGACTAATGACATTTTTTCAATCAGTTATTTTAGGAATAGTTCAGGGTTTAACCGAATTTATTCCTGTTTCTTCTTCCGGGCATCTTATTATTTTTCCTGAACTCTTCGGCTGGGAGCAGGGCGGTTTGGCTTTTGATACAACCTTGCATTTAGGTACACTGGCCGCACTCCTTGTTTATTTCTATAAAACCCTCAAAAGTATGGTTCTTTCCGTAATAAATGATGTGGGAATATTTGCATTACGTTTCACCCGATATTCTCCTGAAGGTAAACTGGTTGTCTGGTTGCTCGTTGCTACTATACCTGCCGGAGTAACCGCTTTTTTATTCGGAGATTTTCTTGAAAGTACTTTCAGAAGTATGTTGAGCGTTTCTATATTTTTGTTGTTGGGGTCAGTACTTATGCTTTTTGCTGACAGGCTTGGTAATTACGAGGATAAATCACGTCCGGCACCGCCCGTAAGTTTTAAAAAAGTAATCACCGCCGGTTTGTTTCAATGTCTCGCATTATTCCCCGGAGTTTCCAGATCGGGGGCAACTATTTCAGGCGGTCTATTTTCGGGGTTGCACAGAATTCAGGCGGCAAGAATTTCATTCCTTCTTTCGATGCCCATAATAGCTGCTGCCGGAATTTTTCAGCTTCCTGAAGCACTGGCCGAATATTCAGGCACCGGTGCGGGTATTCTGATCTCAGGTTTTCTTGCCAGCGCACTGTCCGGGTACATGGCTGTGTCTTTTCTTATGAAGTATCTAAACTCTCACGGGCTCAAAGTATTCATAGTTTACCGATTAGCGCTTTCATTATTACTTATATTTTTAACATTTTATTAATACCAGCTTAGTTAAGCGGTGATATAATCATTTTCGATATGTTTAAGTTATTTGTTGATTCAAACGAAAAACAGCTGAAAAAGATAGAGCCCTTAGTAGTTGCAATAAATTCCCACGAAAACTCTGTTAAAAAAATGTCACGGGAAGACATGCTCTCGAAGGTAGAAGAGTGGAAAAAGGAATTATCGGGGTTGGACACCGACGCCCAGAAAAAAGCTATGGAAAACATCCTCCCCGAAGCTTTCGCTTTTGTCCGTGAGGCTTCAGTAAGGACTTTGGGAAAGCGCCATTTCGACGTCCAGTTAATGGCAGGTGTGGTGCTGCACGAAGGAAAAATATCAGAGCAAAAGACAGGAGAAGGAAAAACATTAACGGCGACCCTTCCATTATTTTTAAATTCATTGACGGGACGCGGAGCTCACCTGGTAACACCCAACGATTATCTCTCCAGGCACGGCGCAGGTTGGATGGGAGACGTTTATAACTACCTCGGCGTTAACGTCGGCGTAATAATGCAAGAAAGAGCGTTTATTTACGACGGAAGCTTTGAAGGCACTGAGTTTGACGATATCTACGCGGTGCATCTTAGGGAGGTATCGAGGCAGGAAGCTTATAAGTGCGGAATTGTATACGGGACAAACCACGAGTTTGGTTTCGACTATCTTAGGGACAACATGGTGCGTTCGTTAGGCTCTATGGTACAGACAAATCTCAACGGAGAATTCGGAGTTCATAATTTTGCTATCGTTGACGAGGTCGACTCCATATTAATTGACGTTGCAAGAACGCCTTTGATAATTTCAGCAGCCGACGCCAAGCCTTCTTCAAGATATTTTGATGCAGACCGTATAGTGAAAACTTTGGCAAAAAATTCCGATTATGAAGTGGAAGAAAAATACAAAAATGTTACATTGACTGACCTCGGAATAAGACGTGTAGAAAGACTTTTGGGAGTTAACAACTTATACGAGCAGGACTTCGAAATGGTGCACCTGATGGAAGAAGCTCTTACCGCCCACGCGCTTTATGAGAAAGACCGTGATTATGTTGTGAAAGACGGAAAAGTCACTATTGTTGATCAGTTCACCGGAAGATTACTCCCAAACAACAGGTTTTCTCACGGACTCCACCAGGCTATAGAAGCAAAAGAAGGCGTGGAGATACAGCAGGAATCTAAAACCCTGGCTGAAATTTCCTACCAAAATTACTTCAGAATGTACAAAAAACTCGCCGGTATGACGGGTACTGCCGCAACCGAGGCCGAGGAATTTTATAAAATATATAAACTCGATGTAGTTGTTATTCCGACAAATAAAACTAACACAAGAAAAGATCAGAACGATGTAGTTTACAAAACAGAAAGCGCCAAATTTAAAGCAGTAGCCGATGACATCGTTGAAAGGCACGCCAAAGGCCAGCCTGTTTTGGTCGGTACTACTTCGGTAGAAAAAAGTGAACAACTGCACGAACTTCTTTCGAGGAGAAAAGTCCCGCACGAAATTTTGAATGCAAAAAACCACGAACGGGAAGCTTTGATAATCGCCCAGGCAGGAAGAAAAGGCGGAGTGACTATTTCAACTAATATGGCCGGTAGGGGTGTCGACATCGTTTTAGGCGGCGATCCTCCTGTCGAAAACGAACAAAAAGAAGTGATTGATGCTGGAGGTTTATACGTTATTGGAACCGAAAGACATGACTCAAGAAGAATTGATAACCAACTGAGAGGACGTTCAGGAAGACAAGGAGATCCCGGTGAGACCAGATTTTTTGTTTCACTTCAGGACGACCTGATGAGAATTTTCGGTGGCGAGCAGGTAAGCAGAATGATGGACAGGTTCGGTATCGATGAAACAGTTCCTTTGGAAGCGGGGCTGGTTACCAGATCTATAGAGAACGCCCAAAAAAGAGTCGAAGGATTTAACTTCGACCGCAGAAAACAAGTTGTCGAAATGGACGACGTCATAAATGTACACCGCGAAGTCATTTATTCTTTGAGAAGAAGAATATTGGAACTGGAATCGGGTCAAACGGAACATAAAGATTGGTTGATGCAGAAACTGGCCGCGTCTTCTGTATTTAGCGAAGAACTTTGGGAAGAGAAAGAAAAAGAATTTGGCGTGGACACCTGGCTTGATATTGTCTCCGACTGGAGTCTTCCTGTCATTGATAATTTCTGGATGGACCACCTTGTAGACATGGATCAGGTAAGGGACGGAATCGGCCTGAGAGGTTATGCTCAGAGAGATCCTATGGTGGAGTACAAGAAAGAAGGACACGAAAGATTTGAGATTTTACTGGGACGCATTTACTCTTTTGTCGGAGAAAGATTAAGTAAAGCAAGTAAGGATACTGTAATCAGGTCGTCTTCAGCTGAGGAGGCTATGCTATCCCGTTTGAATTATCAGCACGGTGAACTGGAAACAGGAGTTTCTGAAGAAGCAGCTGCCACCAAGGCACCCAGGGTAGTAGATCAGATGGGGAGGGTTCTTAAAGTGGAGCAGATATTGTCGGGTAAAGTTAAAGTCGGAAGAAACGACCCGTGCCCCTGCGGAAGCGGAAAGAAATACAAGAATTGTCACGGGAGATGACAATTCTTACGTCCTCCGGACTAAACACTATTATGGAAAGTGATCTTTCTAAACCCGAATTGTTTGCCGGCAGGATAAAAGATATTTTCGGCGGAAAGGCCGGAGATGTTTTGGAAGCCATCTCGCACCCCCGTTACGAAACCTTCAGGCTCAATTTAAATAAGTCCGGTGTTAAAGAGGTGTTGAGAAAGTTGAGGGGGCTCGGGTTTGAAATCAGGGAAGGTGTGTTACCCGGCTCGTACGTTAATTTGTCTTCTCTTAACGGTTCTAGAATTTCTCAAACTGAATTTTTTAAAAATGGAATTGTTTACGTTCAGGGGTTAAGCAGTATGTTGGACGTGGTAGTTTTGGATCCTAAACCGGACGAAAAGATTTTAGATCTTTGCGCCAGTCCCGGCAGTAAAACTTCGTATATTGCGTCAATGACGGGTGTCCCAGGAAATATTTATGCTGTGGAAAATAATTCGGCGCGTTTCTTTTCGCTGAAAAAGAATCTGGCACTTCAGGGTTTTGATGGTGTTGTAACGGTCAAGTCTAACGCGGTGGGTTTAATCAACAGATATCCGGAGTTCCGTGAGTTTTTCGATAAGATATTGGTCGACGTACCCTGCTCGAATGAAGGTAACGTGAGATTTGTAGACAAGGATCCGCTTAAATTCTGGAATCCTAAACTTCCGAAGAAAATATCAATGCTTCAAAAGAAAATTCTCGCATCCGGTTACAATATGCTAAAGCCCGGAGGTTTTATGGTCTATTCCACATGCACTTATTCTTTTGAGGAGAACGAAGCGGTTATAAATTGGGTGCTTAAGAAATTTACGGATCTTGAGGCCGTCGAGGTAACGCTGCCGTTTAAAGAGTTGTCTCACGTTAGGGGGATTACAGAACACCGGGGTGAAAAAGTTGATTCAAGGATTTCCGGTGCTTTGAGAATTTTGCCGGGTAATTATTTTGACGGGTTCTTTATTTCGCTTTTGCAGCGACAGTCTGTTCAAGAACATTGAGCGCGTTTATCGCGTTTGCGTCCCCCGGATTAAGTTCGAGGGTTTTTAACCAATAAACTCTCGCGGCACCGTAATCTTCTTTGAAGAAAGCAATGACCCCCAGCTTATAAGTTGCGCCGTATAACCTCGGGTTCATCTGATAGGACTGTTCCAGATATTTCCACGCATTATCGTAGTCTTTCATTTGAAGGTAAACATACCCGAGGTTGTGAACTGCATCAGCGTAGGTGGGGTCAAGCTCAATTGATTTTTTAAAGTTTTCAACTGCCAGTTCGTATTTTGCCTCCCTCGCGTAAACGTCGCCCAGATTGTTATAAACCCTAAAACTATACGGAGATACTTTTTGAGTCGCGTGCCACAGATTGCTAGTACTTAGAAGATCCTGCGTTCTGATTGCGGTTCTTATGGTGTAAAAACCTAACAGAATCACAACTGCGTAAGTCGTGAATTTTTTGATACCGGTGTGTTTTTCCAAAAAGGGAATCAAGAACGCGAGTATAAGACAGAACGCCATCGTTGAAAGATATAAGTACCTTTCGGCAATAAACCAGGCGATAGCTACAGGGCTAAACGACGGGAGCGTGGACACAAAAATAAGCAGAATGAATCCGGTCATGTAGCTGGCTTTTTTGTACAGTTTGAGTGAAACGAATATTACGGCGAGTGTCACCGCGATCATTGCCGTATACGAAAGCATACTGATGTAGATTCCCTCGTGGTATACCGTCAAAGGCAGGGGAGATATCAGTAAATTTACTACCGTAAAAACTATGTACGGAGTTCTATTTAGTAAGGGAGTCGCGGTGTACGGATTGTAATAGTAGTCTTGTTGTAGATCGGTGACTCTGTTTGAAAAACCTCCGTATAAGTTTATGTAGGCGTGTATACCTGCAAAAATGAAGTAAGGTAGTATCCAAAGCATTGATTTAAAGTGGATTTTTTTTCTTAGGATGAGCTGATCAAATACCAGTATAGAAAAAGGGAGCGTCAGCACCCAGGCATTTCTTAGTATCACCAGGGCGACGATAAAAATGCCGATCTCCATCGCGTAATATTTCTTTTTTTCTGTTTTCCAGAAAAGGTAGTGGAAAATCATGGTAAGAAGCGTGAAAAAAACAATGTGAAGATAGTGCATGGCCGAAATCCAACCCACAGCCTCGCTGGCCAGCGGGTGCACGGCGAATAAAAGGCTTGAGATCAGAGCTTTTTGTTTACCGAACAACACATAAGCAAAGATAAATAGAAGGGCGACGTTAACGAAGTGTGAGAGTACCGAAAACATATGATACGCGCCGGGTTTCAGCCCAAAAACGGAATGGATTAATGTGAGCTCCATATTATAGAGCATGCCTGTTCCGAACATTTTTCCCATATTTCCGATGTCGGGGTTATACAGAATACCTTTTTCGTCGTCCATATTCAGGAATTCCCCGCGCGAGAGATTCCCGTAGGCGATCAAAACCAACAAGAGCAATATGACGAAAGTGATTCTGTTAGCCTTAATTATTTGAAAAATGTCGCTAAGTGATGTAACTTCTGTGTGGGAATTATTTTCCATATTTAGATATTATATAAATACCACAAAACCTTTATGAACATAAAGAGACATTTTTACGAAATCGCAGAATCCTTTTTAACATCTCTTGTTGTTGTCCTTGTATTATACATAACAATAGGTTCAGTTGAAGTTGTTTGGGGTGCAAGTATGGAACCGAATTTTGAAACCGGGGAGAGAATTTTGGTGGATAAGATAAGCAAGAATTTTAGAGAGTTTGAAAGAGGGGAAGTTGTTGTATTGGTGCCCCCTACCGAAGACTCAAAACATTTTATAAAAAGGGTCATCGGCCTTCCGGGAGACATAATTAAGGTTTTCGAGTGCAAGATATACATTTACCGCGACGGGAACCAATTTACACTCGACGAAGAGTATTTGGGCAGCAGCGCCTGTACTTTGGGCGGGAACGAGTTTCTTCAGGAGGGCAGATCGGTTGAAATTAAGGAAGGTTCTTACGTCGTAATGGGTGATAACAGGCGTAATTCCCTCGATTCCCGCGTTTTTGGCATGGTTAAAGCCTCGGACATAGTAGGAAGAGTTGTTTTCCGATTTTGGCCTCCGGGGAAGTTGGGGTTCGTAAATTAGGCGTTGACAACCTTTTCGGGATATGGTAGTTTTCGCACTGTTCTCAAGCATTTCCAATATTTTTGTCAAAATAGACCTTCGGGGTCGATTTTCTATTGGGAAAAGCTTTGTTTCTAGGGAAATCAAGCCGTTTCATTAGAAACACGTAATTATTGTAACTAAAGAAAAACTTAATAAAACCGCATTTTTGTAGTAAAATTTTTTTTACGGCCAAATTTAGGGGAAAAATTAATGAGAGAAACTTTTTCTAAAAGAAAAATAGCTTTAAATCTTCCAAACTTAGCAGATATACAATTAAATTCGTACAACTGGCTCATGAATGAGGGTCTCAAGGAGATTCTTGAGGAGCTGGGTACTGTCGAGGATAGCTCGGGCAGAGGTTGGGTTGTATCCCTCTCGGACCCCTCTATCGAGAAGGCAAATATTTCCATACCCGAAGCAAAAAGAACAGGCAGGACCTACGACGCTTCTTGGTACGTCAAGGCGACCATAGAAGATCCTTTCACAAAGAAAAAGAAAGTGTCGAATATTTATATGGGTGACCTTCCTTTGATGACTCAAAGGGGAACCTTTGTTATTAGTGGTGTTGAAAGAACAATCGTTAATCAACTGATTAGAGCAGAAGGAGTTCTCTTTACGGGAGAACCTTCTCCCGTTACGGGACAATTTCTTGCAGGTGCCAAAATACTGCCTAAGAGCGGTGTCTGGCTTGAGTTTGAAACCTCAAGAAACGGTGTTTTGAGTGTAAGAATAGACAGAAAGAGAAAAATATCCGTCACCACGCTTTTGAGAGTTTTCGGACTCGAGGAAGATGAAGACATAAGAAAAGCCTTCGAAGGTGTTGAATCAAATCCCGAAATCAACTACATAAATGAAACACTGGCTAAAGATCCGGCGTCCAGTTTTGAAGAGTCCTGTATTGAAATTTACAGAAAAATGAGACCCGGCGAGCCTTTGGTGTTGGAAAATGCCAAAGCTCTTGTAGCAGCAATGTTTTTCAACAAAAGAAGATTTAGTATGGGTCACGTGGGCAGATTTAAACTGAACAAATCCCTTGGTTTGAACATACCTAACGATTCAGATCACAGACTACTGACCTTAGAAGACCTTATAAAAATAGTTTCAAGAATAATCGAACTGAACAACGGTGTCGGTTCGCCCGATGACGTAGACTTCTTGGGCAATAGACGTGTAAAAAGCGTGGGAGAACTACTTCAGTGGCAGATGAGAATAGGATTTTTGAGAATGGAAAAGAACATTAAAGAGAGAATGTCCTTATCGCCGCGTGAAACTCTTCCTGAACCTTCGGTTCTTATATCGCCCAGAGCTATAGCAGCCGCTGTTCACAGCTTTTTCGCTACCGGTCAACTGTCCCAACTTCATGACCAGCAAAATCCTTTAACAGCACTTGACCATTTGAGAAGACTTTCCGTTTTAGGACCCGGCGGACTTACTAAAGAAAGAGCAAGCTTTTCAGTAAGAGACGTCCATTATTCTTCGTTCGGAAGAGTATGCCCGGTCAGAACTCCCGAAGGTCCTAACATCGGACTGATTAATTACCTTGCTTCTTATGCGAAGGTAAACGAATACGGATTTTTGGAAACCCCTTACATTAAACTTGAGAAAAAGCCGTCAGGTGAGATAAGACTTACCGACGAAATAGTATATTTAGCAGCTTACGACGAAGAAAACGCTCATATTACAGACCAGTCCGTAGCTGTGGATGCAAAAGGTTTTATTACAGACAAGCAAGTTCCTTTGAGAAGAGGCGGAAACTTTTTTCTGGGTGACGTTGCTTTAGCCGAGTACATAGAGGTTGTTCCCCGACAGGTCGTGGGAGTAGCCGCAGGACTTATCCCGTTCCTACAAAATAACGATATCGCAAGAGCACTTATGGGAACTCAGCAAATGTCACAGGCCGTTCCTTTGGTTAAGCCCGAAACTCCTATCATTGGTACCGGAATCGAAGCTGAGATCGCCAGAAACACAAACGCACTTATTCTCGCGGAAGAGGAAGGTGTTGTCGAATTTGCAGATGCCAGAAAAGTAATTGTTAAATACGGCCGCGGCGGTAAAGGTTCCAAAGTGGAATACCAAGCAGCTAAGTTCGAGCAGACAAACAGCGATACCTGTTTTAATCAGTACGTCGTAGTCACGACAGGCCAAAAAGTAAAAGCGGGCGATGTTTTGGTCGAAGGTCCTGCTGTCAATAACGGCGAACTTTCCATCGGTACCAACATGAAGGTTGCCTACATGATCTACGAAGGTTTGGAATTTGAAGACGGTATTGTCATTTCAGACAGATTGGTAAAAGAAGACGTTTTAACTTCAATTCATGTTTCCGACTATCAGACATCGGTTCAGGAAACAAAATTAGGACCGGAAGAAATTACCAGAGACATTCCTAACGTTTCCGAAGAATCATTGAGAAACTTGGACGAGGACGGAATAGTAGCCGTCGGTTCCAAAGTTAAATCCAGCGATATTCTTGTAGGTAAAGTAGCTCCTAAAGGTGAAATGGATCTCACCTCAGAAGAAAGACTTTTGAGAGCTATCTTCGGCGAAAAAGCCAAGGACGTCAGAGACACTTCTTTATACATGCCCCATGGTGAGCACGGTGTCGTTATCGGAATAAAAAGAGTTACAAAAAAAGATAACGAATCTTTACCTGCAGGCACAATTGAGAGAATCACAGTTTATGTGGCTCAGCAAAAAAAGATAGATGTCGGAGACAAGTTGGCCGGAAGACACGGTAACAAAGGTGTTATTTCAGCTATAGTTCCCTCCATCGACATGCCTATGCTTGCCGACGGTTCAACAATCGATATTATATTTTCTTCAGAAGCGGTTCTGAAACGTATGAATGTCGGTCAGATATTGGAAGCTTCGCTGGGCATGGCCGGAAAAACATTGAGCAAGACCTACGAAGTTCCTTCTTTACAGGAAATCCCCGAAGAACTTATTGAGGCAGAATTGAAAAAAGCAGGTCTTCCTGTATCAGGAAAGATGAAACTTATAGACGGCAGAAACGGCGAATACTTCCACAATGAGATAGTCGTGGGAGACACATACATCCTTAAGCTAATCCATATGTCGGAAGAGAAAATGCACGCCAGATCAACAGGTCCTTACTCTTTGATCACACAGCAACCTCTCGGTGGTAAAGCACAGTTCGGCGGACAAAGATTCGGAGAAATGGAAGTTTGGGCACTCGAAGCTTACGGTGCCGCTAACATTCTAAAAGAGATACTGACCATTAAATCCGACGACATGCTGGGAAGAACCCAATCATACAGCGCAATGGTACAGGGCAAGGAAATACCCGAGTCTTCGGTGCCTGAAACATTTAAATTACTAGTCAGAAAACTTAATGGATTAGGTCTGGGTCTTGAAGCATACTCTGCGGAGGAAGGTTCAGGTCCCGCCGAGACAGTTGAGGAAGCCGTGCCCGAGGTAGCAGATCCTGCTGCCGAAATAATCGTAGAGGCAGCCAGTGAAGAAATTTCCGAGCAGGAGGCGGAATCGGAAGAATAAATTCCGCATATAAATATGAAAGACATTAGCCAACTAAAAGATTTTGACGCAATAAAAATATACTTAGCCTCGAGCCAGGAACTTCTGAGCTGGTCTTATGGAGAGGTTACAAAACCCGAGACCATAAACTACAGAACCTTCAAACCCGAAAGGGAAGGGCTTTTCGATGAACGTATTTTTGGTCCTTCCAAGAATTACGAGTGTTATTGCGGAAAGTACAAAGGTATCAGATACAAGGGAGTTTTGTGCGATAAGTGCGGCGTTGAAGTGACCCACTCGAGGGTTCGAAGAGAAAGAATGGGACATATTAAGCTTGCTTCTCCTGTTGCACACGTCTGGTTTTTCAAAGGGATACCTTCAAAAATGGCGTTATTGCTCGACCTGACTCCCAGAAATGTAGAGTCGGTTGTTTATTTCGCATCATTTATCGTTACCGAGATGGACGGAAAGAAAAAAGCCGAAGCAATAGATATGGTCACGAAAGACCTGGAGAAGATAAAAGCCATTATAAACAAAGAAGCCGACGGTAAGATTCAGGAGGTAGAGGTTGGACTGAAGGCCATCGCCAAGATACCGGAGGAAATAAAACGCGCCGAAGAAGAAAGAAAGATCAGAGAAAAGACCCAGCAAGTAAGAACCCAGTACGACAAAAAGATCGAAGAGCAGGAAAAGCACTTCAAGATAGTTCAGAAGAAGATCGAAAGCGTCGAACAATACTCAGTCATCTCAGAAAATGAGTACGTTCAACTGGTGAACTACCTCGAAGTATTTGCCCGTCTTGAGATCGGGGCCGAAGCTTTACAGAACATATTAAAAGGAATGAACCTTAATGACCTTTCGGAAAAACTCAGATCCGATCTGAATACATCCAAGGGACAGAAGGCTCAGAGAATAAATAAAAGATTGAAAGTTGTTGAGCAGTTCAGAAAAGCAAATATTTCTCCTGACAGAATGATCATGGAAATAATTCCGGTCATACCCCCGGATCTAAGACCTATGGTTCAGTTGGAAGGCGGACGTTTTGCAAGTTCCGACCTGAACGATCTGTACAGAAGACTTATCAATAGAAATAACCGTTTGGGAAGGTTGCTCGATCTGGGCGCCCCCGAAATTATTGTAAGAAACGAAAAAAGAATGTTACAGGAATCGGTAGATGCCCTTTTCGATGCGTCCAAACAAAGACAAAAGACAAGAGTTACCAGAGGCAAAAAAGAACTGAGATCTCTTGCGGACATGATAAAGGGTAAACAGGGAATATTCCGTTTGAATCTCTTGGGAAAAAGAGTCGACTACTCGGGAAGAGGCGTTATCATAAACGGACCTAATTTGAAGCTTAATGAATGCGGTCTTCCTAAAGACATGGCACTTGAATTGTTCAAGCCTATGGTTTTGAGGGAAATACTCGGAAGAGGTTATGCACCTAATGTTAAGAGCGCAAAATACTACCTCGAATCACGCGTACCGGAAGTATGGGATATATTGGAAGAAGTTGTTAAAGACCACCCCGTACTTTTAAACCGTGCACCTACTCTTTGGAGATTGGGTATTCAGGCATTTTACCCCAAATTGGTAGAGGGAAATTCAATCAAACTTCATCTGTGCGTGTGCTCGGGTTACAACGCAGACTTTGACGGTGACCAGATGGCCGTTCACGTTCCTTTGGGCGAAAAAGCCATAGAAGAAGCCAAAACGGTCATGATCTCCACAAATAACCTGTTGAATCCTTCAAACGGTTCGCCTATTTCTATACCTACAAAGATTATGCTGTTCGGTGTTTACTACATAACTTCTATCGATGAGAAATTACCCGCATTCGAAAGAGTTTTTTCGGACGAATACGAGCTAATGCACGCTGTCGATGTTAATAGAGAGGTGAGCCTTAGACAAAAAATAAAAATTGGTGTTAACGGTGAAATTTTAGAGACCACCTACGGAAGACTTATATTCAACAGAGTTGTTCCCGCAAGATTCGGATATGTTAACCAGACAATGGACAAGAAGCAGGTCAACTCTATTCTTCAGAAGACATTCGAAACCGAAACCAACGAAGTGGTAGTAAAGTTTATAGACGACCTTAAAGATCTCGGTTTGAGATATGGAACTATCAGCGGTCAGTCCGTTTCGTTGTCGGATATCCAAGTTCCTCAGGCCAGAACATCGATCATAAACCACGGAAAAGAGATGGTTGCGGAGATCGAGTCCAACTATAAAAGAGGTTTGATAACAAGAGCTGAGGCATCACGACTTAAGGAAGACACATGGAATAAAGTAATTTCTGATCTTGACGCGGCAATATGGGACGCCTTGGCCGACGATAACCCGGTTAAAGTTTTGGTCAAGTCAGGTTCAACACGAGCTTCAAGAGACCAGGTTAAGCAGGTCGCCGGTATGAAAGGTTTGGTTGTCGACACGTCAGGTAAGACATTTGAAGTTCCTATTTTAGGAAACTACAAGTACGGTTTGTCCGCACTGGAATACTTCATCGGTGCAAAAGGTGCAAGAAAAGGCTTGGTCGACAAAGGTTTGAAGACAGCCGACGCAGGTTATTTAACACGAAGACTTGTTGATGTGTCACAGGATGTTATTGTCCGCGTCGAAGACTGCGGAACAGAACACGGTAGAACTATGAAGGTAGGAGAAGGAACGTTGCTTCAGACTTTCGCGGACAGAGTAATCGGAAGATATCTCGCTGCCGATGTAAAAGTTAAGAGCAAGAACATCGTTAAAAAAGGCACGTTACTAACACGCGAGGATGTAGCCAAAATAGAAGCTGAAGGAATTGAGAACATATTAATAAGATCACCTATGCACTGCGAAACCAGAAGAGGTATCTGTGGAAAATGCTATGGAAATGACTTGATGACAGGGAAATTAGTACTTATGGGAACTGCGGTAGGAGTTGCAGCTGCGCAGTCCATCGGTGAACCGGGAACTCAGCTTTCAATGAGAACCTTCCACACCGGAGGTATTGCAGGAAAAGATATTACCCAGGGTTTGCCCAGAGTTGAAGAACTCGTTGAGGCAAGAGCACCTAAATTCCTTTCGTTAATGTCGGACGTCACAGGAGTTGTCAGCATTGTGAAAAGTGGCGATGAAAGAAAGATTATCGTCATACCGACAGACCGTGATGAAGACGCAGCAGAATACCTGGTCGACCCCGTTGAAGAAATAATAGCCAAAGAAGGAGATATAGTTGCCAAGGGTGAGAAATTAACAGCCGGCAATCTCGACCTTTCCGATTTGTTCAGAACAGTGGGAGTCGACGAGACCAAGAGATACATCATTGAAGAAATCCAAAAAGTCTACGCTTCACAGGGTGTTGCCTTAAACGACAAACATATTGAAATAATTGTTAAACAAATGTTCAACCACGTTAAGATTGATGAGGTCGGGGACACAGAGTTTATGGAAGGCGAGCTTAGCACTAAAGCCAGATTCATGGAAGTAAACGAAGAGGTTATTGCCAGCGGTGGAGCTCCTGCTACGGGAAAACTGACCATGCTTGGTATTACCAGGGCTTCGCTTAATACAGATAGTTTCTTGTCCGCAGCGTCGTTTATTCAGACCAGTAATGTGTTGACCGACGCGGCAGCGTCTGGTAAGGTAGATTATCTTTTGGGGTTGAAAGAAAACGTGATAATTGGTAGATTAATCCCGACAGGTGAACGCGCAAGATTGGAATAACTATGCCAACCATAAACCAATTGCTTAGAAAAAGCAGAAAAACTAAATCTAAAAAGTCTTCGACCAGAGCTCTTAAGGAGTCGTTCAACACTCTGAAAAGACGCCCAATCAAAAGACAAGGTCCTTTTAAAAGAGGCGTTGTGCTTTTGGTGAGAACACAGACTCCCAAGAAACCTAACTCAGCTCTGAGAAAGACCGCCAGAGTAAGACTATCGAATAAGAAAGAAGTTACTGTTTATATTCCCGGCGAAGGTCACAACCTTCAGGAACACTCTGTTGTTCTCGTGAAGGGTGGAAAAGTACAGGATCTTCCCGGTGTTAAGTACACAATAGTCAGAGGTACTTTGGATCTTGCAGGCGTACAGTCAAGAAAAACTTCACGCTCGATCTACGGTACTAAGAGACCTAAGGAGGCCAAAAAATGAGAGGAAAACCGGCAAAGAAAAGAGTTTTATTAGGAGATCCAGTTTTCAAATCAAAAATAGTTAACAGGATGATAAATATCGTCATGTTAAGCGGAAAAAAATCCACCGCCGAGTCTGTTGTTTACGGAGCTATTGACCGTTTGAACGAGGACAGAAAAGAAGGACTCAGGATGTTTGAGTTGGCCGTTAAAAATGTTATGCCTCAACAGGAAGTCAGATCCAAAAGAGTGGGTGGGGCAACATATCAGGTGCCTATGCCTCTTAAACATGAAAGATCAGAAGCTTTAGCATTAAGGTGGTTAATCACAGCTGCAAGAAACAAAAAAGGTAAACCGATGGGAGAGAAACTTTACGAAGAACTTAACAATGCATATCAAAGTATGGGTGACGCGATCAAGAAGCGTGACGACACTCACAGAATGGCTGACGCTAACAGAGCATTTGCACATTTTGCTAGGAGATAATTACTAATTTCTATTAACGAAGGTTTCTATAAATATGGCCGAAACATCCAACAAGCACTACCCTTTAGAAAAAATTCGCAATATTGGCATCATCGCACATATTGACGCAGGTAAAACTACCACTTCCGAACGTATACTTTACTACACCGGAAAGTCTCATAAAATCGGTGAGGTTCACGAGGGTGCTGCCCAGATGGACTGGATGGCTCAGGAGCGTGAAAGAGGCATCACTATCACTTCCGCGGCCACCACTTGTTTTTGGAACGACACCCGAATAAATATTATCGACACCCCCGGCCACGTTGACTTCACAGCTGAAGTAGAAAGATCTCTGAGAGTTCTTGACGGAGGCGTAATTATTCTCGACGGATCGCAGGGCGTCGAACCTCAATCAGAAACCGTTTTCAGACAGGCTCAAAAATATCACGTGCCTTTGTTATTTTTTGTAAATAAACTGGACAAGATCGGCGGAGATTTTTATATGTCCGTTGATTCAGTACTCGAAAAACTTGCTAAAGATGCCGTCGCAGTTCAACTTCCCATCGGAATAGAAAATGAATTTAACGCCGTTATCGACTTAGTTGAAAGGAAAGCTTTTAAATTTGAAGGAAATCTCGGAGAAAATATTATCGAGCTGGAAATTCCTGAGGATATGAAACAGAAGGTGGAAGATTTCAGACAGAAGCTGGTAGAAAAAGTTGCGGAAAGCGACGACTCTCTTATAGAAAAATATTTGAACGGTGAAGAAATATCCGTAGAAGAGATCAGAGCCGGAATAAGAAAATTAACTGTTCAGGCGAAACTTTACCCCGTATTTTGCGGAGCCTCTTTATCGAATGTGGGAATTCAAAAGCTTCTGGATGGAGTTGTTGACTACCTTCCATCTCCTTTAGATACGCCGGATACTGAGGGTTACGACCAGTCTAACGGAGAAAAAATGAAACTTTCTCACGATGAGGGCGGCCCGTTTGTTGCACTGGCATTTAAAGTTCAGACAGACGCTTATGTGGGAAGGCTTACTTATCTTCGTGTCTATTCAGGAAAAATAACTGCAGGTTCTTATATCTATAACTCGACCAAAGACAGAAAAGAAAGAATCGGACGTCTTCTTTTGATGCATGCTAATCACAGAGAAGAATTGCACGAAATAAAAGCAGGTGAGATCTGCGCTGCCGTTGGTTTGGATGCTGTCACCGGAGATACTCTGTGCAGCGAAGCATATCCCATTGTCCTTGAATCTATTAGTTTTGCAGAACCGGTCATCGGATTGGTGCTTGAGCCAAAATCAAAAGCAGACAGGGATAAAATGTCCGTCGCAATTAAAAAGTTTTTGGAAGAGGACCCCACTTTAAAAATAAAAACGAATGAAGAAACCGGGCAGGGTGTTTTGTATGGAATGGGTGAACTTCACCTTGAAATTATTGTCGACCGTATGAAGCGTGAGTTTGGTGTTGAAGTAAACACAGGTAAACCTCAGGTCGCCTACAGGGAAACTATCAGAAAAGCGGTTGATATCGAGGGTAAATACATCAGGCAATCAGGTGGACGCGGTCAATACGGACACGTCGTCATCAAAGTCGAGCCTTTAGAAAGAGGAAAAGGTTTGGAATTTGTGGACAAACTCGTCGGAGGTTCAATTCCGAGGGAATACATTCCGGCAGTTGAAAAGGGTGTTAAGGAAGCGGTGGAAAGTGGAATATTGGCGGGATATCCTTTGGTGGATCTGAGAGTAACCTTATATGACGGTTCTTTCCACGAGGTCGACTCATCGGAAATGGCCTTTAAGATGGCCGCTATAGAGGCTATGAGGGATGCTCAAAGAACCGCGGACTCTTTCATAATCGAACCTATAATGAAGATCGAAGTCGTAACGCCGGATGATTTCATGGGAGATGTTATCGGGAATTTGTCCTCAAAAAGAGGCAAGATCGAGAGCACCGAACAGCGTGGAAATGCCCGTGTTATAACCTGTACGGCCCCTTTGTCCGAAATGTTCGGGTATGCTACCGAACTTAGAGGTTTAACCCAGGGAAGGGCATCTTTCGCAATGGAACCAAGCCACTACGAAGAGGTACCGGCCAGCGTCTTACCAGAAATTGTGAAAACAAGCAGAAGATAAGTCTCTTTACCCTGAAAAAGCTTGATTTTTAGGTATTAATCTGGTTAACTAGCAGTTGTCGAATTAGTCTGAACAACTTAAAGTATTAATTTATATAAATTTTGAAAGGATAGTTAATTTAACATGGCCGAATTTATAAGAAATAAAGAACACGTAAACATAGGTACCATTGGTCACGTTGACCATGGAAAAACCAC
>MEWJ01000006.1:0-6755 GCA_001773385.1 candidate division WWE3 bacterium RIFOXYD1_FULL_43_17
GGTAAGAGCGGTCGTTTCATAAGCGACAGGTCCCAGGTTCGATCCCTGGTGTTGGCACCATATAACTCAAACTGTCCCATTCCTAAAGAAAAAGCCCCTTTTTTATGTTAAATTTATCCTAGAAATTATTACGCAAACCACTATGAAAAAAAGGATACTGACGGGTGACAATACAACAGGACGGCTTCATTTAGGCCACTACGTAGGCTCTCTGGAGAATAGGGTCAAACTTCAAAACGATTACGATACATTTATAATTCTCGCCGATGTCCATTCACTGGCGTACCCCAAATATATAGGTGAGCCGGATTTAATTGCCGATTCAATACTTCAGGTGGCAATGGACAATCTTTCTGTCGGGCTCGATCCTGCAAAAGTGACAATATTTGCCGAGTCGACCGTTCCGGAAATTTATGAACTTGCTTCGTTACTCTCGATGTTGGTGCCCTACCCAAGAATTCTCAGAAACCCCACAATAAAAGATGAAATAAGAGATAAGGAGTTAGGGGACAATTATTCTTTGGGTTTTCTAAATTTTCCTGTGATGATGGCATCGGACATTTTGTCAGTAAGAGCCGATCTCGTACCTGTCGGAGAAGATCAGAGCCCGCACCTGGAACTTACCCGCGAAATTGCCCACAAATTTAACAGCACATATGGGGAAGTATTTAAAGAACCTGAGGGAATGATAGGAAGGGTCGCCCGTCTCGTGGGGCTCGACGGAGGAGTGAAAATGACAAAAAGCTTAGGCAACGCAATTTTTTTAAGTGACGACGCCGGAACGGTCCGCAAAAAAGTGATGAAAATGTATACCGACCCCAACCGTTTACACCCGTCCGACCCCGGTAAGGTGGATGGAAACCCCGTTTTTATCTACCACGACGCTTTTAACACTGATAAGGAAGAAGTTGCTGATTTGAAAAAAAGATACGTTACGGGCAAGGTAGGCGACGTAGAGGTGAAAGAAAAGCTGGTTGTAGCACTCGAGAAACTACTTGAGCCGATCAGACAAAGAAGATCTAAGTACGAAAACGATACTGACGCCGTGCGCGGCATACTTATAGAGGGTGCGAAAAGGACTAGAACAGAGGCTTTGGCGACGCTGGACCTTGTCAGGGAAAAGATGAAGCTGCCCCGCTTTTAATGTATAATTCACACGCTTATGGCGAACAAGAACGGTTCAAATAAAAACGGCAAAAAGGCCAAAAAAGACCAAGTCACTATCCCTTTTATAGGTAATGTGAACCCCAGGAGTCCGTGGGGAAATGTTTTTTTCTACGTTTTTCTGGCTATCCTCCTTTTTATGATCTTCGGGGGCTCGGGAAGTTTTTCCCAGAAACCGGAGCAGGTTGGAGTGAATGAATTAGTACAGCTTATAAAGGAAGAAAAAGTTCAGGATGTAGTTGTGGCTGGAGACAAATTAGAAGTGCAGCTCAAAGACGGCACAAAGCTGTTGGCTGAAAAAGAAAGTTCCATCAGTTTTGACCAGATCCTTTTTAACAACGAAGTAGATAGGTCAAAGATTGCCGGAACTGTAAAAATAGAGCACAGAGTCTCGTTCGAGCAGATACTCACCCCCTTACTTATGTTTGGTTTTCCGTTGATAATCCTATTTTTCATTTTCAAACAAATGAGAGGTGCCAACAGCGACATCACGTCCTTCGGGAAAAGCAGAGCCCGTTTGTTTAAAAAAGGTGACACGCAGATAACTTTTGATGATGTTGCAGGTAACGAAGAAGCGAAAACCGAGATGATGGAGATAGTTGACTTCCTGAAGAACCCGGAAAAATATCGAAAGCTTGGGGCGAGAATTCCTAAAGGTATTTTATTGGTAGGACCGTCTGGCGTCGGAAAAACATTATTGGCTAAAGCAATTGCCGGGGAGGCAAATGTCCCTTTTTACTCTGTCGCGGGAAGTGAATTCATGGAAATGTTGGTAGGGGTAGGTTCTTCGAGAGTAAGAGATCTTTTCGATGTGGCCAGAAGTAACCAGCCGAGCTTAATTTTTATAGACGAGATAGACGCTATCGGAAGACAGCGCGGAATGGGAATTGGTGGGGGTCACGATGAAAGAGAGCAGACTTTAAACCAAATCCTTATCGAAATGGACGGGTTTGACACCCGCACCGACGTTATTGTTCTGGCAGCAACTAACAGGCCTGACATGCTTGATCCCGCGTTAATAAGACCGGGAAGATTCGACCGCCGCATTACCGTTATGTTGCCCGATCTTAAGGACCGCGAAGCCATAATAAAAATTCACATGAGGGAAAAGCCGGTCGCCGAGGATGTAAAAATAGAACAGATAGCGCGGAAGACGGTGGGTTTCAGCGGTGCCGACATTGAGAACATGATGAACGAGGCGGCAATACTTGCGGCACGCGCGGGTAAAACAAAAGTAGAGCAGGCTGATATAGAAGAGGCTGCTTTGAAAGTAACAATAGGTTCAGAAAGAAAAACTTTACAGACCGAAGAAGAAAGGAAAATGACAGCTTACCACGAAGCCGGTCACGCTGTAGTTTCGGCCTTTGTTAAAGACATGGACCCTGTTTACAGAGTATCCATAATTGCGCGCGGAGCATCGCTAGGGCACACAAGCTTTCCTCCCGAAAGGGACCGTTACAACGAGACCAAGACACGTTTATCCTCGATAATATCGACCATGCTCGGCGGAAGAGCAGCCGAGGAGTTGATATTCGGCGAACTTACGGTGGGGGCATCCGACGACATAAGCAAAGCTACAGGTATTGCAAGAAAGATGGTAGCCGAGTGGGGAATGAGCTCGCTCGGGCCCGTATCTTATGACATCGGAGGCGGCCAGTTCTGGCTTGCCCGAGGAATCGAAGAAGGAAATAAAGTAAGCGAAGAGATGGCAGCCAAGATTGATACCGAGGTGGAAAAACTGGTACACAGTGCCTATGTCCACGCGAAGGAAATAATAGAAGCCAACAAGGAAAAGCTCGACAGGGTAGCTGCGAAACTTCTCGAAAAAGAAACGATAGATGGAGAAGAGTTCAGATCTTTAATGGCCTAATAATGCTAGTAGATTCCCATTGCCACTTAAAAGATTCCCGTTACGGTAAGTCTCCTTTTGAAATTGCGGAAGAAAGCAAAAGCGAAGGTGTCTCCCTTTTTATTAACATTGCAACTTCCCTTGAAGACAGTTCCGAGTCATCCAAGATTTGCAGTGATATTCCGTATGTATACGGAACTGTAGGAATATACCCGCACAGCGATCTCGGAGAGAGCAATGATGTTTTACTTTACGGTCTGGAAAAAATAATTGACGGCAATCCGAAGATAGTGGGCGTCGGGGAGTGCGGAATAGATATTTCTGATCACACACCTAAAAGAGAGATGGAAGAACAGACTAAACTTTTTGAGATGCAGGTAGAACTGGCTGTAAAAAAAGGACTTCCCGTAATAATTCATAATAGAAATGGGGACGATAGCGTCCTCGAAATAATCTCACGTTACAAAAATCAGGAGTTGAAAGCTGTCGCGCATTGTTTTTCTTCTGGCTGGGATGTGGCCCAAAAATTTCTGGACCTGGGTGTTTATCTATCCTTTTCAGGAATGATCACATATCCTTCCCGGGAAGATCTCAGGGAAGTTGTCGCGAAGGTCCCGGACGACATGTTTTTACTGGAAACCGACTCCCCGTGGCTTCCTCCTCAGGGACACCGTGGCGAGTTAAACTACCCCAAATATGTTAAAATTGTTGCTGAAAAAGTCTCTCAGGTAAAGGAAAAACCCTACCTAACCGTAGCCTCCCTTTCAACAACTAATGCCTGCAGACTCTTTAACATTAACCTATGATGGCTTCTTTTGTGGACAAACACGATAAACTCGTACATAGGGTGTTAGAAATGTCTTTGGGCGTTATGACTTGGACACTTCTGACCTCCCCGATTTGGCTTGGGGTTTTATATCCCCCGGCTATTGTTTATATGCTCACCCTTTTTACTGTTTACTGGAGTTATCTTGCGGCCAAACATTCATTCGGTCTTTTTCTCGGGTATAGAAAATATAAAGAAGAGTTGAAGGTCGATTGGGCGGATGAGTTTAGTAAGCTGGAATTTTCCGCTTTACCCGATCCCGCAACTTTGCCTGAAAGCAAAGAAGCGATGAGGCATTTAGTACTTATACCCGCAGTCAACGAACCGGCCGGAGTTTTAAGGGAGAGTATTGAAAGTATTTTTAACCAAACGTTCGACACAAAAAAAATCACACTTGTTTACACTATCGAAGAAAAATATTCTGAAGAAACTGAGAAAAGTATAAGAGAAATAGTGGGGGAGCGCGTAAATCTACTCGAAAGATTACTGATTTTCGTCCATCCCAGGGGAATTGCCGGAGAGGCAATAGGTGCTGCTGCGGCAAATAGAACGTGGGGTGCTAAACATGCAGTTGAAGTTTTAAAAAATGAGGGCGCGAATATTAGAAATTTTGTTTTCAGTACTATAGACGCGGATCACGTTCTTAATCCTCAATATATTTCAAGACTCTCGCACCTTTATCTCATGACTGAACGGAGGGATAACCATTACTATTCTACCGCTGTTCACCTTTTCAATAATAATCTCTGGCGCGTACCGGTAATGATGCGTATCGAAGCGAACGCCGTTACCATGGGTAGTTTATCTGACTGGAGCGCTTCCAAGGGCGCGCTAAAAGACAGTTTTTCGTCCTATTCTGCCTCACTTCAAACGTTGATAGACGCGGATTACTGGGATGTTACGCTGGGTGTCGATGACACGATTTTCTATTGGAGAGCATTTTTTGTGCGCGATGGAGATTTCGACGGTATTCCTCATTACATCCCTTATTCAGCCGACGCGGTAGAGGGCAGCAGTTTTATAGATTCCCACGTCAGACTTTACAGGCAGTTGCTCCGCTGGGGTTGGGGTGCCATAGATTTTCCATTATCGATGAAGGAGTTTATGAAAAATAAGAATATTGCAGCATCTAAAAAATTCGGATGGCTGCTAAAACATATTGAGAGAAGAGTGATCTTAATAAATATCGTGTTTTTGATAACGTTCGGCTTCGGTCTTGTAACGTTAGTAAATCCCTATGTTAAACAGTCGAATTTTGCGTATAGCTTACCTGACATCATGAGTTTAATTTTGACAATAACTTTGGTGTTTTTAATCCCCGCCACAATTTTGAGAATGGGGCTTGTTACGCCGATGCCGAAGAAATGGCCCATATGGAGGAAATTTTTTGTGTTGCTGGAAGGTCCTCTTATAATGTTGAACCTACTGACGTACTCTTTTTTCCCGTGGGTTCAAGCACAGACCAAAATGCTCCTGGGTCACAAAATGAAGGACCTTTACCACACGCCCAAGGTGAGGTAGAACTACACTAATGAACATAGCCGCAAGGATCAAAAGAGCGTTAGATGCATTTTTCGCAGGAAGAAGAAGGAGCGTTGTACCATTCGTTCTCATAAACATTTTCTTGTTGATAATGCAGGTTTTGTACATTCTCGCCCGGTACAAATACATTAACTCAGAAATACCATTTTGGTTCGCCAAGAATTGGGGTGACTTCCAACTGGCTCCCAAACATTACATCTACTATCTACCGGCAACTGCGTTCGTGCTGACAGTAGTTGCGGGGCTAATAAGATACTTAAACCGTCTTTACCTGAGATACTTTGATGAGATCATTTCTTACTTTGTGACTATTGTAAATATATTCATTTTTTACAGCGTCTATTACATTATTCAATCGGCATCATTGCCGTTTCTGCCCTTCATCTCGGCAAAGTTCTTGGCACTTGTTCCTCCGTTTCTTGTAGCTTTTGTGGCTGTGTATGTTGTGCTACCGTACTTTATAGATTTTGCTCACAAGAAACGTTTAGTTACGGACCCGGAGGTTCACAGCCATCCGGCGATGCTTTTAAGGGCGCCTTCGGCACGTGGGGGAGGATTCATATACGCCGTGATATTTTTACTTCTCAGTATCCTCTTTTTAGGCGTAGGAAAACAATTTCAGGGCATCTATCTTTCTGTACTAATGCTTGCAGTTTTGGGTATAACGGACGATTTTCAAAATACGCACCCCACATCCGAGTTCAGAGTGTTGGAAAATCCCTTTTTAAGGCTTTTGCTGCTGTTTCTTTGCGTGCTTCCAATAATCCTGTCGGGTCTTGTTGTAAGTACGGTGAGCATACCTTTCGATGGTCTGGTTGAGCTGGGGAAAATAAGTATTACGTTGGGTTCCACTTCGATTCCTGTAGTTTCTGCGGTTCTTACAATGGTCTGGGTTGTCTGGATGATGAACGCGCTTTCATGGTCTAACGGAATTGACGGTCAGTTTGCCGGTGTTGTTGGTGTGTCTTCTGTGTTTGTTGCGATTTTGGCCTTGAGGTTTGAAGACCTTGCGCCATTGCACAGAAGTGTAGCCGTTATGGCCGCGATAAGTGCGGGAGCGGCTTTTGGGTTTACGAAATACACGTGGTATCCATCAAAAATAATGTGGGGTTTTGGAGCAATGGCTGCAGGACTGGTGATCGCTGCACTTTCAATCTCCGTGCAAACCAAGGTTCTTGTATCTGTGCTTTTTATTCTCATTCCTTTTCTCGATGCCCTGGTCACTTTTTTCAGAAGAATTTTCCAGCGGAAAAACCCTCTTTCCGGGGACAGGGGTCATTTGCACCATTTGTTGCTGGATAGGGGATGGGAAGTTCAGAAAATAGCCCGCTTCTATTGGTCTGCGGCTATAGTTTTTGGGCTAATAGGACTTTT
>MEWJ01000006.1:6778-34440 GCA_001773385.1 candidate division WWE3 bacterium RIFOXYD1_FULL_43_17
AACTGTCCCTTACAATAATTGGTGCCGTGGGATTTTTTATCGCGCTGTTGAACCTAATATCACTAGGACAGAGAAAAAAGAAACCAGAACTTGAGTGAGTATTCCCCAGGGAAGGGGTGCCTGAAACTGAAGCTTAGATTGTATCTGGTTGTTTATTTTCATAAATCCATTCATATTCTTTAGATACATCGTGAGTCCGCTTAAAAGATCAGGAATTACTCCCCCGATACCGCAAATTAGCATTCTGAAAGCAAGTGCCGGGTCGTTCGCGAGCCACAGGGCATAGAGCACCGAAGCTGTTCCGGCCGCTACAGCCAGCGATAACTCTCCTGCTACTGCAAGAGGGCGCCATCCGGAAACCCTTTCTTCCTCGTTAGTGTTAGAAAAAAAGTCCCAATGGGGGACAAGATCGCCCAGATAGTGCATGCCTATCGAGACGGGGAAAGCGATAGCCGGATTTTTTATTACCGATGCTACGGCAATCCCTACAAGTGTGTGTGGTGTTAATAACATAGCAAGATAGAATTCTAATTTAACTCCGGATAAAATTCAACTGCCTGTGTTTATTTTTTCACTTTCTTTTCATTTTTGGAGAGTAAACATTAGTTATTTGTACTCAAAGAGTTCGTTTGTACTCAAAGAGTCCGTTTGTACTCAAAGAGTTCGTTTGTACTCAAAGAGTCCATTTGTATTCAGTGGGATAATTTTTATTCAAAAGCCGGTGTATTTAATAAATTCCACATTTAAACCAAAAAAAGAATACTCTGATACATGTAGGTGTCCATTAGAAGGGTTAATTGTTATTACACATGAGGTTTCTTTTAGTTAACTACGGAAGCATTGGGGAACAGACCCTTCTTAATGAAATACGAAAGAATGGTGTGTGGGATGTAGTGGAAGGGTCGGACGATTGCCTGTATATGGCGGAGTGTAACGAGTATGATTGGCTATTCTTAACTAACACTATAAAGGGACGGCCTGCGCTTGACCTATGCAGGGAACTACGTGCCAACGGTGTTGAAGTTCCGATAGTCTACCTTACTCCTTATCCTACTTCTGAAGAAAAAGTAATATTCCTTAACTCCGGTGCGGACATATACCTGTCTTCGAGCGCGGGAATAGATGAGTTGCACGCCGAGCTTATGGTTGTATTGAGGCGCGTGTCGGCCGCGAAGCCTGACGATACTGTGCAATTTAAAGGTTTCAACTTGAACCTGACCCGGCGTCTGCTTTTCTACGGCGAGCAGGGGGTCCCTCTTAGCAAAAAAGAATATGACCTGGTTGAACACTTCTCCCTGAATGCCGGAAAAGTGCTTACCAGTGAATTACTATTAGAGCACAACTGGGAATCCGGTGTGGAAACTTACTCAAATACTCTTGTAGTTCATATCAGGAACCTGAGGGTGAAATTTAAAAAGTACACGGCAGAGGAGGTAATCGAGACCAAGAGAGGCCGCGGTTATATTTTGCTCGCTTGAGAAAAAGTGAAAAAAGCCATATTATTCCACTAATGGTCTACACATTTTACCAATTAATCCGTACAGCGCGTCCGAGGCAGTGGCTGAAGAACTTAAGTTTGTTCGCCGCCCCTATTTTTGCGGGAAGGCTGTTCGAGCCCGACACTTTAGCTCTGACCTCAAAGGCATTTATTGCCTTCTGTCTTCTCTCATCGGGGAGCTATTTCATTAACGATATAATTGATGCCAAAAAAGACAGGCTCCACCCGATTAAGAAAAACCGGCCTATCGCGTCAGGGCGGCTTTCGCCCTTACTTGCATCCATAATTGCGGGTATTTTAATAGCAGCTTCGCTGATTATAGGTTTTAAAGCGGTGGGTACATATTTCGGACTGTCGCTTATCGTTTACATAATCCTGCAGGCTTCGTACTCCCTTTATTTTAGGAACGTGATAATCATGGACTCTTTGGTAGTGGCCACCGGATTTGTTCTAAGGGTTTTTGCGGGAGGTTTGGCTTCATACGCGTCCATCTCAAGCTGGCTGGCCCTTACGACCATCGGAATCTCTCTTCTTCTGGCATTCGGAAAAAGAAGATCGGAAAAGACAATTCTTTCAAAATATTCACTGGATCAGGGTGAGATGGAAAAGGGTGGTATGGAGACGAGAAAAACTCTCAGACATTATCCCGACAATCTTTTGGATAGTATGATTTCTATGGCGGCAACCTATACGATAATAACGTATTCCTTGTTTGTTTTTCAGATATCTCCGAGAGGGACAAACGACGCTTTGTTGAAAATTCTGCCTTCGATTTTGAAATCTCCGAAATGGATGATGCTTACGATACCTCTTGTCATTTACGGCATAGCCCGGTATCTATATGTTATTTACGAAAAGGGTGAGGCGGAGTCTCCCGAAAGAGTGTTGCTGTCGGATAAACCGCTTCTATTCACCGTAACTTTTTGGGGGATACTGACGATGCTGATACTGTTTTTAATTCCCGATCTCTAGTACTTCTGTTGGGGAAGATACCACGGGCATGGAATTTCTTGCTGCTTCCTGGTCTGCGGCTGCTTCTCTTGCCATTTCGAGTTCTACCTTCCTGATTATTTCTTCCAGTTCCATCGGTACGCCGTCATATCGTTCCTCCTGAATATTAATATTTTCGTCCTGGGCGGATAGTACCTCAGAGCTTTCCACTACCGCTGTATTGAAGCCCGCCATAGTAACCGCAAGAACGGGAACAAGAAGAAGCAGAGAGAGAACTGAAAAAAGCCCGGTGTTAATGAATAGTTTATTAATAAATTTCATATTTACACTGTATTAACCTCCAAAAATGTGACGTTGTGGTCCAAGCCGTCATCTTTAGACGTTTTAATCTCGTTTTCAATATCGGTGACGAGAAGAATCGAAGCAAGTACAGCGACCGCAAGCGTTATGTAGAAAACGAACGCATATATAAAAGAATACAGCGAAAGAGCTCCTGTGAGTATCGTCATTAAGTAGGCGTATGAGATCCAGATTGCCCCCTTGGTGTAAAGATCCATCGAGCTTTGAACCATTCCCTGCATCCTCAGGGAGAAGAGTGTGGCGGTCAGTTTTGGTGTGATGTGGGTATCATGAAAAACGTGAGCTTTCAAAAGAAAGAATGCGAGGCTTGTAGCAAGAACGGCGGTCATTATCAGGAGAGAGTAAGAATTTATCTGTGTATATTGTTCTTTGCCCTCGAAGATAAAACCTTTTCTTGTTAATTCAAAAGGCACTTCGTAATACATGGCAAGCAGCGCCATGGAAATTATCCTTGTCGAAACCAGCACTACTGCAGGAATAATGGCTTGATCGATAAGTTTAATAAGCAGTTTAGAGAACATGTTATTTAAGCCGGCCGGAGAAAGATTTGGACAGGCTTGATATGATATTACTACTATGCATTTTGTTCCGTCAATAAAAACGGCCTTTGCAAAACCCTATTTTCTCGTTTATTCCCTTCTCATCTTTGCGCTCCCTTTTGTTTTTTCCCGTGAGACCAACGAGTTATACGAATTTCCCAAGATTACTTTTTTGTACACGGTCTGCACTATTCTATCGGCTTTGTTCTTATCGGGCCTAATCATTAAACCCAGAAAAACATCCTCATTGCCTTTGGCTTTGGTGTTATTTCTAATCTCGGCAGGAATCTCCACATTGTTTACTTCACACATAAGTACTTCGTTGTTCGGTTACTATTCGCGGTTTGCCGACTCCTTTGTTTTTTATATATCCCTGGCAATTTTTTATTACATCGGTGTAAACGTTCTTTCTAAAAACGATGTGAAAACGCTTTTTAAAGTTGCGCAGATTGGTTCCGTGTTTCTTTTCATGTTTGCTCTCGGACAGTATTTTGAGCCCCTCGGTTTTTTATGGGGAGGACGGTTGCAGGACAGAGTATTTTCAACTTTGGGGCAACCAAACTGGTACGCGCAGTACCTTCTAATATTATTAGGAATTACTCTTTATGAGTACGTTTTCCGTAACGGTAAAGTTTACTTTATTTTTTATCTTGTTCAGTTTTTATCTCTATGGCTGACTTTTTCAATCTCCGGTTTATCTGCGTTTCTTGTTCTTGTCGTGTTTTACCTTTTTAGAATTTTACTTAGAAAAGAAATGGTTGAAGAAAAATCCGGATTGTTGCTGCGTTTTGCTGCGGTAGTATCGGTAACCATACTTATTCCCCTGTTATTTCCAGGAATGTTCAGGGAGAGATTGAATGATGTTTTGATAGACGCAAAAAAAGTTGTGAGCAGATACACCGTGGTTTTGGCACAAACCGGAAGCCAGAACAACCTAATCTCCGACCCCGGGTACATACGTTCGGGGCTTTGGAAAGGCACGCTGGAAATGATTACATCAAGTCCTAAAGTATTTATGTCCGGTAACGGGCCGGAAACATTTCCGTACTATTTCCAGAAATTCAGACCGCCGGAGTTAAATTATTCTTCCGAATGGAATTACGTTTTTAATAAGCCACACAATTATTACCTCGAAACATGGGCAGAGCAGGGGCTCATCGGTGTCCTTTCATATTTATACTTACTTTTCTTTATGTTTAAACGCGCGGATAAACGTTACAGCGGAAGTATTCTTGCGTTTGCTGTCACGAATATTTTCGGATGGCCGACGGTTGCTCCTGCTGTTTTATTTTGGCTGCTTCTAATTTCAACAGGGAGGAAGGAATGAAATTAGTTAAGTTGATATTGCTGATAGCAGTATGGACGGCGGCAGTGTTAGTAATTTCTTATGTAAATAGAATTTTTTTAGCGGATAAGCTGTCCGTACAAGCAGCAGATTTTTTGAAGGAGGGGGACCCCGAAAGAGCTTTAGGTTTTATAAATAAGTCAGTTGAGCTGAATCCTTTCGAACCCTCTTATTACCGCACCCGGTCTTTGGTGTACCTGACAGCAGGAATCTTGGAAAAAGATGTTAATAAAAAAACCGGTTTTAAAAATAATGCATACAATGATCTGCAAAAATCACTTGGTCTTAATCCTGATAATCTGGTTACCGAGAGAAACCTTGTTCCGGTGTATTACTTTTTAGCGAACGGCAATCCGGAGAGTGCCCCGGGGGCACAGAATCGCGACCCGGAATTTATTAATGCAACAAAAGATTTTTTCCAAATGCTCAAGTCAAAATATTCACGGGACGCCGGGGTTATTTCGTTAGTTGCGGAATATGAGAGAAAGCTGGGGTTAACAGACGAATATGAAAAAAGTAAGGAAATGATTAGGAATTTAAGACCTGACCTGCTGGAGTGGTACGGTTCATTCAACTAGTTCGACGTAATCGGCGGATACCCATCCTTCTGAAGTATCTGAAACCTTTATTTTTACCCATCCGGTCTGCTCTTCGAGTACCTGATATGTACCGCCTGTGTCTACTCTGGTTATTTCCGTTCCGTCCAAACTGGGCTCGCTTCTTACCCTGAGCCATCCTGTGGGAGTTGTCAAAATCTTCGCTTGTTTTCCGACTGTAGCTACTGTACCCAGAAGAGTCTCCAAAGTTTGTTTTGCCTCTTTAGAAAGACCTTGTCCGTCGATTGTTCTGCCAAGATAACCGATTCTGCTATCCGCTTTTACGGTTGCAAGCTCTTCCTTTGTGATGATAGGAGTTCCTTCCGCACTATAGAGATCTCCTTTATACGAAAGGAGTAGTTCGAAGAAAGGTGTCTTGTTCTCGCCTGTTCCTTCAATATTCAGACCCCTTGATTTGTTCCAGTACACTACTGCTTTGGCCCACTCCTGAGAGCTTGTAGTGACAGTGTTATTTTCCGATGACAAATCATAGAGGTTTTTGGATCCTTCGAAAGAAGAGATTTTTTGCGGAACAGGTACGGGAAAAAGTTTAAAAGTAGTGTTTAATGTGTACCCCTTATTTATTGTTATCCTTGAAGATTGAATTTCAAAACCTGCGATAGCCACCTTTAGTTCGTAGTCGCCGTTACTAATGTTGTTGGACAAAAACGGCGTAACCCCTACTTCGGAATTGTCTATATAGACCTTTGCGCCCGAAGGTTCGCTTATGACCCTGAGAACATTACCGGAGGTGTCCTTTTCAAACCAAAATTCGCTTCCCGAGCTAAATGCGTCGGAAGTTCCCAGATCCCTGGTAATGCCGACGTAGTGTACGTTGTCCCCTTCGCGTTTAAGGAAATTGATAGAAGTTTGATACTGTCTGTCACCGCTTTTTAGAGTGATTTTATTGCTTCCTGACGCCACGTCTGAAGATGTATAGGGGGTCTTGCTTACGAATTTGTCGTTAATGTAGATTTCAGCAGATTCTCCCATAACGTCGACGTTTATGCCGGATTTAGACTTTAGTTTATCGGCGTTTGTGATGATATAACCGCCAAAATAGACTATAAGTCCCACACCTATAATACCAATGATGTAGAGGGCGGCGTTGGGCAGTGATTTTTCCTTGCTGGCAATAGTAGATATTGACATGGAACAATACATAAATTATCACGGCAATGGTAAAATGGCAACATGGCCTGGTAGCCAAGCGGCAAGGCAAGGGTCTGCAAAACCCTCATCGCGGGTTCGATTCCCGCCCAGGCCTCCAAGAATTTCGGCAGGCTTAAGGGACCTGACAAGAAGTATCGTCACGGGAATCAGTGCAATTATGACGTCGAAAGAAATACTACAAAAATACATAAACTTTTATACGGACCGCGGGCACAAGCAAATACCCAACGTTTCACTTATTCCCGAAGGAGACTCAACATTACTTTTTGTAAACTCAGGCATGTTCCCTTTAGTCCCTTACCTTTCCGGAGAGCAGCACCCTTTAGGTAAAAGATTAGTAAATGTGCAGCGTTCATTACGTTTTGAGGATATAGAAGAAGTAGGCACCACAATCAGACACACTATAGCTTTTCATATGATTGGGAATTGGTCGCTCGGTGATTATTTTAAAAAAGAACAATTACCCTGGGCATACGAATTTTTTATCGATGTATTAGGATTAGCGCCGGAAAAACTTTTTGCAACCGTTTTTGAGGGGGACGCCAATGCTCCGAGAGATGACGAGTCTATAGCTATTTTAAAAGAAGTTTTCAAAAAATACGGTATTGAAGCAAAGGAAGGTGAAAGGATCTTTTTATGCGGTAAAAAGGACAATTGGTGGCAGCGCGGTGATGCCGTAGGTGAGCTCGGAGGTCCCGACAGCGAAGTTTTTTATTACCTCGGCTCAGGAACAGGTGTGGGAAAGTCCCCGGCCGACAATCCGGATGAATTTTTAGAAATCGGTAACTCTGTTTTTATGCAATACAAAAAAACCGATAAAGGCTGGGAACCCCTTTCACAAAAGAACGTAGATTTCGGCGGAGGCTTGGAAAGACTGGCTGTAGTTTCTCAAAACAAACACGATATCTTCGAGACCGATAATTTTTGGCCGGTCGTGGAAAAAATAGAAGAGTTATCCGGTAAATCTTACTCTTCCGACGGCAGGACCAAAAGGGCAATGAGGATTATTTCCGACCATATGAGAGCCGCGTGTTTACTGGGAATGGACGGCGTACAGCCTGACAACAAAGACCAGGGGTATGTTTTAAGAAGATTACTGCGCAGAATGGTGAGATCTGGAAAAGTCCTGGGGATTGAAAAAGACCTTACCTCAGCTTTGGTAAAGCCCGTAATAACTGCTGTCGGATGGCTTTACCCCCAACTATCAGAGAAAATAGAACAGCTTAAAGAAACATTCACGGAAGAGGAAGAGAAGTTCCGAAAAACCCTGACGAAAGGTTCTCTTATTTTAGAAAAAGCTTTGCTTAAAATCGGGCAGGAAGAACTCAAGAAAAAGTCACTACAGGAATGGGCACAGATGTCTTTCGACCTGTTCCAGTCCGTGGGTTACCCCGAAGAAATATTCGTGGATGATCTTGAGGACAAAGGAATAACTCTGGACCACAAAGATTTTCACAAAGAGTTTTTGGCTGTATTTGACCTTCATCAGCAAAAATCACGTGCAGGAGCGGAAAACAAGTTTAAGGGCGGTTTAGCTGATCACAGCGAAACAGTAATTAAATACCACACAACAACCCATTTATTACAGGCGGCGCTCAGGAAAGTGTTAGGCGGGCACGTAGGGCAATTGGGCAGCAACCTTACCGCCGAAAGGCTGAGGTTTGATTTTTCTCATCACGGGAAAAAGATGACGGATCAGGAAGTGGCTGAGGTCCAATCCATTGTAAATGCGAGAATCAAGGAAGCGTTGCCGGTGGGCTTTGTTGTAATGCCTAAGGAAGAGGCTGAAAAGTCGGGCGCCCTTTACATGAAAAATGAAAGCTACCCTGAAGAAGTAAAAGTGTATTATGTGGGGGGCGACTTTTCTAACGCGGTTAGCAAAGAGCTTTGCGGAGGGCCTCACGTAGCCAACACCGGAGTATTAGGTGAGTTCGAGATATACAAGCAGGAAAGCATAGGAGAAGGAAAGCTTCGTGTCTACGGACGCCTAAAATAAGGCGATTTGACTATCACTACGCCAAAATGCTATAAATTAATACGTCGCAACTTTAAGTAGTAATTTTTTATTGTAACGGAGGACTGTATGGCTTCAGCAGCTAAAATTAAACCACTTTTTGATTACTTGTTAGTAGAGCCTATGCAAAAGGACACCACACTTCCATCAGGTATTGTTATTCCGGACACCGCGAAAGAGAAACCCCTTGAAGGTAGGGTTGTATCCGTAGGTTCGGGTAAAAGGGATGATTCCGGAAACAGAATTCCCATGGAAATTAAAGCCGGGGATGTGGTTATGTTTAAAAAATGGGGCGGTACAGATATTAAATTAGACGGAAAAGATATGCTTCTCATCAAAGAGGAAGATATCTTAGCTATAGTCGAAAATTAAAGGAAAAATATATGTCAGTAAAAAACATAATCTATGGAGATGCCGCGAGAACGAAACTTAAGGCCGGTGTCGATAAGCTCGCAAGGGCAGTGGCAACAACGCTCGGGCCTAAGGGAGGCAACGTTGCTTTGGATAAAAGCTGGGGAACGCCCGCAGTCGTACACGACGGTGTTACTGTAGCCAAAGAGATCGAACTTGAAGATAAATTCGAGAACATGGGAGCTCAGATTGTAAAAGAAGCTGCTTCTAAAACGAACGATGTGGCAGGAGACGGGACCACAACGGCTACCGTACTTGCACAGGCCATAGTTGAAGCAGGGCTCAAGAATATTTCAGCCGGAGCAAACGCTATGATGGTAAAGAGAGGCCTGGAAAAAGCCGTTGATGCCGTTGTTGAAGAAATAAAGAACATGTCCAAGAAAATATCCAGCAAAGAAGAAAGAATCCAGGTCGCTACTATTTCGGCGCAAAGCGAAGAAATAGGAAAAATAATTGCCGACGCCATGGAAAAGGTTGGAGAGCAGGGCGTTATTACCGTTGACGAATCTAAAGGTTTTGACATTGAGCTTGAATACAAAGAAGGAATGCAGTTCGACAAAGGCTACTCTTCGCCTTATTTCGTTACAAATCCCGACAAAATGGAATCCATCGTTGAAGAGCCTTACATTTTGGTAACGGATTCAAAGATCTCAGGTATGCAGGACTTGCTCCCTATGCTTGAAAGCTTTGTCAAAGTTTCTAAAAACTTGGTAATCATTGCCGAAGATGTCGAGGGCGAAGCCTTGGCAACCTTGGTAGTCAATAAACTAAGAGGTGTCTTGAACGTACTTGCAGTCAAAGCTCCGGGCTTTGGTGACAGAAGAAAAGCAATGATGGAAGATATCGCGATTTTGACCGGTGCCAGCTTTGTAAGTCAGGAAACGGGAAGAAAGCTTGATTCTGTAACAGTTGATGACCTCGGAAGAGCCGACAGGATAATTGCCGACAAGGACAACACCACTATCGTTGGGGGAAAAGGCGACGCCAAAGTAATTCAGGAAAGAATAAAGCAGCTCGCAACACAAATTGAGCAAGGTACCTCCGATTACGACAAAGATAAGATGAAAGAAAGACTGGCCAAATTAAGCGGTGGGGTAGCGGTAATAAAAGTAGGGGCGGCCACCGAAGCTGAGTTGAAAGAACTCAAACTGAGAGTAGACGACGCTGTTAATGCAACAAAAGCAGCTGTTGAGGAGGGAATAGTACCCGGCGGCGGAATTACTTTCCTAAACGCACGAAAGGCTATTGATAAGCTTGATTTACAGGGCGATGAGAAGACCGGAGCAAAAATTCTCTCCGAAAGTCTTGAAAAACCGGCGCGTCTGTTAATAAGAAATACAGGTGTCGACGACGGAAAGATTTTGGCCGAAATAGAGAGAAGAGCCTTGGAAGAGAAGAATCAGAACGTCGGCTATAACGTTGTCAAAATGGCATTCGTGGACTTAGTTTTAGACGGAATAATAGACCCGGCTAAGGTTGCCAGAAGCGCACTCCAGAACGCCGTTTCAGCCGCAACAATGATACTTACCACAGAATGCTTGGTAGCGGAAGCTCCTAAAAAAGACGAACCGAAACCCGGTAATCCCGGAATGGGCATGGAAGATATGATGTAAGTTTCCGTTGATTTATATGAAATTAAACTGAGGGCGCCGTAAGGCGCTCTCTTTAGTTCTGGGGTCTAAGTTTATTTGGATACTTTTAGTCTCTTCAGCGCGTCTTTGTAAGCTTCCATAATCCTGGGTGAGTTGTCGTTCTTGTTGAAGTGTATTATGTGGGATTTCAATACTTCCGTCGTAACCTTCTTTTTCATATAGACCATTTGGGATTTTTTGGCGATTTTTTCCAGAGCGTTGAGAAGAATACCGCTGCTTTTCCTCCGGACTTTTGAGGGATAGTTCAGCTTAAAGTTAGGAAAATATTCCGTCACCCAGCTGTTTTCTTTCATGAACTGGAGGTACGTATCCGATTTGTCGACGACCGGCTGCATCATCACGATGTCCGTCGCCACGAAAATATTTCTCCGTTCCTTTTCCCACGCCATTTTTGTTTCATCCAAAAAAAGATTTGTGCAAAAACTTCGTGGCTGTCCGTCAAACTCAGGGTGCCGTTTCAGAATTTTCAAAATTGTTGCCACAAATCCGCGTGTGAGCCAGACCCTGTTCTTGCCGGTTACGATCATTATGTCTATGTCCGCGTCTTTTTCCGGATTGTAAGCGGCCAATGAACCTGTAACCGCAATCATTTTTATCCAGGGTATACCACCGAGAAATTTAATTAGTTCGGAATTTTCCTTAAAGATCCGGGTGGCATGTCTGTATTTCCAAAGCCAGTTTGTGTATTTTTCCCCGCAGATTTCGTATTTTCCGTAGCGTTTACGTGCCCAATTTTCTTTTACTAGTTTGTTCAGAGTCTCTTTCAGTTTTTTTCCGTCCGCTGCTTTAGAGGAGACGAGAAAGGTTGATAGCTGAAAGAAACTCATCGGGTACTGGAATATTGACCGGTAGGCAAGGGTACGTTTAATTGCTTTTGCCGTTTCCTTTGCATTACTTTTTCTCATTTTAAATGCCTTTGGGAGATTCCTGATAAGCGTCTAAGGCTTTGTTGACCAAAAGATCGGCTTCGTAGTTCTTTTCCCTCAATACATGATTGAACTCTATTTCTTTAAATTTCGATGCCAGTCCGAGAGCTGTTTGCCATAGCACTTTAAGCTCGGCGTTTTTAACTTTATATTCATGCCTCATTTGTTTGACGATTAGCTCACTATCTAAAAGGCAGTTTAGTTTGGTGATATCTCTTTCCAGCGCTGCCTTGAGACCTTCGATCAAGGCTGTGTATTCGGCCTGATTGTTGGTGGCCTTTCCGATGTACGACCCCAGCTCGAAGATTTTTTCTTTTTTATCATTTTTTATTACGATGCCTATTCCGGAGGGGCCCGGGTTACCTCTTGCTCCTCCGTCAGTGTTCATCTGGTATTTCATTTCAAATACTCCTTAAAAGCTAGTTTTAGTAACGCCGCTGCCAAGCCGAAAAGTAATCCACCCACAACAAAATAAATGAAGGGTCTCTGTTCCTGCCTTACAACAGGCTCGTCCGATAAAGGTGTCACGGAAATATTTTCGTCTGAGCCGGAGCTTACTTTCTCACTTGCCTCGAGGAATTTATCGGAAATTGCCGTAAAGGTATTTAACGATTTATCGTAGTTGTAGTCGGCAATGGTAAGTGTAATAACCTGAGGTCCGTTTTTCGCAACTCTATAGCTTTTGGTAAGCTTTCTGATGTTGTTGTCCGTTACGGGAAGTTCTAATTCTCCTAATACTGACCTCTTTAGTTCCTGGCTTTCGAGAAGAGCCACCGCCGTATTTGTATAGGATTGTGCAGTCTGTTGGGCGTAAAACCCTTCGTATGTAAAAAATTCGGCGCTTGGTTTATCTGCAGCTCTTCCTACGAAATAGGAAATTTCAGCCTTAAATTTACCTGGAAAGAACGAAGCGGCAAGGCCTAAAAAGCCTCCGCAAAGCACAATCAAGCCGATTTCGGTGCGCTTTTTATTTAGTATTTTTAATATATCTTTCAATTCCATAGATACTTTCTGAATTAGAGGCCCAAATTCATGCCTGAATTAGAGGCCCAAATTCATGCCTGAATTATAGCAATAAATTCACTACATGAATTGTAGCAACAATTTACCAATTTAGATTAATAAATCATTGTGTCGGGCGACCGCTTTTGGTTATACTTATAACCAGAATTTGTTAAGAAACTGCCCTAATGGTCAAAAGTCAGTCCATTAAAAAAAATTCGCTCGCCCCAACGATTTTAGTCAGTGGCGGCGCAGGATTTATAGGATCTCATCTTGTTGAGGCATTACTCGCCAACGGAGCCAAGGTTCTGGTGGTAGACAATTTTAACACCGGCAAAGAAATTCACGTCAAACATCTTCTCTCAAACCCCAATTTTGCTCTTTTCAACGTGGACATAAACGAAGGACTTCCGCCCGAAATAGAAAGTGTCGACTACGTTTTTCATATGGCGGGTCTCGAAGATTACATGTACAGCAACGATAACCCAACCCTTGACTCACTTCTTACTAATTCGTTAGGGACGAAAACACTCCTCGACCTCGTCCGACGCTCAGAAGCTAAATTTGTGCTCATATCAACGGTAGACGTTTATCAGGGAAGGATGTCTCAGGACGAACTGGCCAAGTATTTTGGTCTTTCGAAGCCGGAAGAGAACAAATTCAGTCTGATTGAGGCCAAACGTTTTGCGGAAGCTATAGTCTGGGAATATTTCAAAAAGTACGATCTTGATGTCAGGATAGTGCGTCTTCCCGAAGTATACGGACCCAGAATGAGCCTTGATTCAAGTGGTGTAATGGGCGTCTACATCAGAACTTTGATAGAGAACAGGGACATCGAAGTTCAGAACGACGGCGTGGAAAAGGAATTTTACCTGTACGTCTCCGACGCGGTCAGCGGCATTCTAAGATCTATGTTCAACCAGGAAACAAAAGGGAGCATATACTCGCTGGTTCCTGATTCCGCAATTACGCAGCTTGAACTTGCCTATCTTTTGAGAAGCGTGGCCGACGGCAACCTTCAAATTACCTTTAAACAATCAGGTTTTTCCATGCCTTTCAGAGGTCCCGCGCCCGAGACATTTAATTTAAAAGATTTGTCTTGGAAGCCGCGTATAAGCCTGAAGTCGGGAGTTGTGGATACGCTGAAGTGGTTTGGGTATGCCGTGAATCAGAACACATTTAAACCTTCAAAGTATGTTGAAGAGAAAGCGATATCGAAGGGAACGCAGACTACTACAGTACGACAGCCCGATCCTCCGCAGGTGAGCTCAATTTACCCGACAAGTAGCGCCGACCTGTACACGAAAATGTATCCGGTCAAAAATATTAAAACCCGCAAGGGGTTGAATCTGCGATCTATTTTTAGCCGGCACAAAGATGCCAGTGCCGTCAAAAACCTTACTCCGCAAAAAAGATTACCCGGATTTTTAGGAAACCCGAAATTTTATGCAATTTTTGCTTTACTTGTTTCGGCGGTATTGGTGTTTTTGGTTAACCCGGTTTTTAGTCTTTACTCAAATGCCAGATCGGGTGCGACGGCATTACAAAATGTTGCGGCAGCCGGTTCTTCGTTTGATGTTGGAAGCTTGTCGAAAAATACCGTCCTTGCGTCCAAAAAATTTGAGGCGGCCAGAAAAAATCTTTCAAACATAAAGTGGGTTTTTTCATTCGCAGGAAGGTCGTCCGAATATATAAGTTATTTCCGTATGTTCTCTTCCCTGCAAAACTTTTCGGATTCGGTAGAACACCTTGCAAAATCAGCAGAACCGTTGGAAGGAATGTGGGAAGTTTTACGTCCCGATACAACGAACGTTCTTACACGCGAAACAGTTGATACGGCAAAACTTGAAATAGATTCGGCGCAGAAACTTCTTTACATTGCTCAGGCCGACTTTAGCGGGGTAGACCAAAACCATATTCCTGAAAAATACAGGGGGTACATATCGGATTACGGGAAATATATAGATACACTTCAGCAGAATCTGGACGTGACCTCAAAAATTATAGGGGAAACAGCTACGGTGCTCGGTGTTGACAAGGAAACTACCTACATTGTCTGGTTTCAAAACTCAAATGAGATACGTCCGACAGGAGGTTTCATAGGTTCCTACGGGCTTTTAACTTTCGACAAAGGCAAACTAAAAGATTTGAAGATTGACGACATATACAATCCCGATGGTCAGATTTTGTTAAGGGATATAAAGACAGCACCGCCGGAAGTAATTTCCAAGTATTTGGCCGAGGACAGGCTTTACCTGAGGAATTCAAATTGGGATCCGGATTTTCCGACGGCAGCGGGTGTGTTTAACGATCTATTTTACAAAATAGACGGTCAAAGTGTTGACGGTTACATTGCCGTAGACCTTAAATTTGTCGAAGGAATTCTAAGGGCAACGGGACCGGTATTTTTAGCGGCCTACAATGAAGAAATCAACGCGGATAATCTTTATGAAAGGACGCAATATCACAGTGATTTTAATTACGTAAGCGGTTCGGACCAGAAAAGATCTTTTCTAACTATATTAGGAAGTAAGTTGCTGGAAAAAATGTTTTCGCTTCCCAAAGATAAACTACCGAGTTTACTTGCGGAAACACAAAAGTCTCTTGATGAAAAACATTTACTAATAAATCTTTCCAACGGTGCCATGAATGACGTTTTAAAAGAAAGAAATTGGAATGGACAGTTGGTCTCTGTTGAGGGCGACTATCTCTACGTGGTCAACTCTAACTTAGGTGGAACCAAAGCAAACTATTTTGTAAAAAACAACATCGATTATGAGATAAATTCCATGACACGCGACGGAGTATTGAGAGCAACTTTAAAGCTGACCTACAAACACACGGGAGACTCGATGGCTTGGCCGGGCGGTCCATATAAAGATCACGTAAGAATCCTTGTACAAAAAGGAGCAAAACTTACAGGAGCCGAGTTTGTCGATGCTTTGGGAAACACCGCCGATGTACTTAAAGATATCGGTATCGGAAAGCCGAATGGTTACGATGTGTTCAGTTATGACCTTGTGGTCAATCCCAAAGAGACCGTGTCACTCGTAATTAAATATGACCTGGCTGAAAGTCTTAACGTAACCAAGGAAAAATCCTCATACTCTTTGTATGTACAAAAGCAGCCCGGAACCGATGCAGATCCTTTTAGCCTTACTTTTAACTCTCCTTTTGGCACCGAGATAGTTAAAGCGAGTAAGGAGCTGGATATCTTGAACAACAGCATTACAAACACAGCGGGACTGCGCAGGGATGTAAATTACTTTATAGAACTTCGCTGATATAATAAAAACAAATGCCACTAGCAGACATGCCCCAGTCAAATAAGCAGCACGCCGTTCCTCAGAATGTTATGAGCGTGGACTTCAAACTTATCGGCGATCTTACGATGAGGCAGTTCGCTTATGTTTTTATCGCAGGAATTCTGGCTTATCTCTCTTATGTTTTTTTCATAGGTATTTTCCGTTGGCCTCTAGTATTCATCATAGCTTTTGCCGGAATAGGCTTTGCTTTTATCCCCGTTCAGGAACGAGGCATGGACGAATGGATTGTGAATTTTTTCAAAGCAATGTACATGCCAACCCAGCGAATTTGGAAGAAGGAACCTACAATTCCTTCGGCATTTATGTACGACGACCTCGCTACGTTGAAACAGGAACTTATAACTCTAGCGCCGACATCGAGCAGAAGAAAACTCGAGGAGTATTTACGGTATCAAACCAAAGAGGAGGTAATAGACCCGCTTGATATTCCTGAAAGGGAGTACGCCCAAAAAGTCAGAGATGCTTTTCCTGCATATAAGAAAAAAAGCGGTACAGGAGGGGTGGCCTTCTCCCGTTCGTCCTATGGAGCATCGGCGGTGGGAATTCAACCCGCAGTTGGGGTAACCACAGAAACACAGGCACCTTCCATTGTCAGTGCAGAACCTGAACAGGAAGAAGGTATTTTAGTGGAAGCTTCCGGGGAGGTCACTACAGCTTCGGAGAAGAAGGAAACCGTGGAACCTAACGTTCTTCAGAAGCGCAAGGACGCCGGTCTTTTCCATTTATTCAAGGCAAAAGAGGCGCAAAAGGCCCGGGAAGATGTCAGAGCCGGTAAGGGTGCTGATGCTTCAACCGTCCCGGCACCAAAAGGCGCACTTTCCGGAACCGTTTCTTTAAGCCCCATGACCCCGGACATGCACTCCGGAAGGAGATTTATTAACCTACTTCCGTCCCAGGGTGAACTAATCCTGCCTATCAGAGGGGAAAGGGTTCTCCGTACGACAGAGCAGATTTCGGTGGAGGAGAGTATGAACGATAAGGCGCTAAAACTTCAGTCTTTACTGAAAAAAATAAAGGAAGAAGAGGGGATTAAATCTCCAAAACCCAGCGTTTTACCCGTGCCGGTCGTAGAAAAGAAAGAACAAGAAGCTCAGGAAGTTCACGATGAGGCAAAGAACGTTGTAGGTAAGCTTAAGACACAAAGTGAAGAACTCACGGACGAGATAATGAGGCTCAAAAAGAATATTCAAACCACACACGCCCCGGGGTCGGCCTCCGACACACAGTCGAGATTACTAAAAGATTTGGAAAGTAAGCAACTGAATGTCGAGCAAAATTACCGCGTCCTCACGCAAGGTTTACAGAGTTTGAAATCTACCCCGTCGGCAGGCGTGCCCGGATCTTCAAACTTAAATCTGGATAGCTACCCGATGGACCATATGGACCCCAATACCCTGCACGGTGTGGTAAAAGGCGGCGACGGAAAAGTATTAACGGATATATTGCTGATAGTTAAAAATGAAAGAGAGGAACCCGTGCGTGCACTGAAGACAGACAGCCTCGGCAGATTTGAGCTGTTATCGGCACTGAGCAACGGAAAGTACTCTATCGAGGTTAAGCCGTCGGAAGAAATGAAATTGTCCTTTGAGAAAATTTCTGTAGAATTGAAAGGTGAGGTGGTACCTCCATTTATAATATCCGGTAAATAATATGCCTGCTCAAACAACACCTACAACTCAAGACCATCTGGACATTTTCGATATAAAAGACAATCTTGTCCTTTTAAAAAATGGGGCGGTTTGTGCCGTTCTTCAAACCACAGCAGTGAATTTTGACCTGCTTTCAGAAATGGAGCAGGATGCCATAATCGCTGCTTTCTCGATGCTTTTAAACTCTATTACATTTCCGGTTCAGGTAGTCATAAGATCAAGAAGGCTGGACATTACAAAATACATCGAAAAAGTTTACAGGGTGGAAACACGTCTCAACGATCCTCTGCTTAAGCACCAGGCCCAGGCTTACAGGAAATTCGTTCAGGAAGTTATTAAGAAGAATGATGTGTTGGACAAGAGGTTTTATGTCGTGATACCTACAAGTGTCGCCGAACTTACGCAGCCGGGTTCCGGTCCTTTCGACTGGATGATGAAGCTGGCCGGTCAGCATAACAAAAGAGTGTCCTTTAATGTGGACAAGGTACTCAATGATGGAAGAATTGAACTTGCACCCAAAGTAGACCACGTGATCAAGGAATTTAACAGGCTGGGTATAAAAACTAAACAGCTCATGACCCAGGATCTGGTGGAGTTATATTTCGATATTTATAACCCAACGACGATTCATGGACAAAGAATCCGGACAGGAATAGATGATTACACGACGGCGATCGTAAATCCCGCCATCATAGAGGAATAATATGGGACTAAATCTTTTTACAATGTTCTCAAACAAACCAAAACCCAGGAAACAGCAGCAGGGCGTTCCCGGAGAAAAAACTCCGGCGCAGGTGTTAGCCGAGGGAATGTTAAACGTCAGGGATATCATTGCTCCCTCCGCGATTGAAGTGGATTTTACCTTTTTGCGTATCGGAAACATGTACTTCAGAACGATTTTCGTTTCAGGCTATCCAAGATTTGTCGGGGCAAACTGGCTGTCTCCTATTATTAACTTCGAGCATACGCTGGACGTTTCCATGTTTTATTATCCCGTTAAGTCCAAAGTTATTCTGGACGACCTGAGAAGAAAAATCACGGAACTTGAAGCTACGACTATGACCAATGTGGAAAAGGGTAAGATAGTCGACCCCGTTGTTTCAGCAGCGCTCGAGGATGCGAAGGCTCTTCAGGAGCAGCTTGTTAAAGGAGTAGAAAAATACTTCCAGTTTTCTTTTTACATAACTATTTCTGCAGAAACACCCGAGGAACTTGAAATGGTAACTTCAAAATTGGAAAGTACCTTGGGCGCCCTACTTCTTATTTCAAAAGTTGCTTCACTCCAAATGGAAGATGCTTTCCAGTCTTCAATTCCAACCGGATTAGACAAGATGTTGATTACGAGAAATATGGATACGACTAGCCTTGCTACCACTTTCCCTTTCACTTCTTCGGACCTGACCATGGAAGAAGGTATTATGTACGGTATCAACAGACATAACGGGTCGCTGGTAATCTTCGACCGTTTCTCACTCGAAAATGCTAACTCGGTTGTCTTTGCAAAATCAGGTTCAGGTAAATCTTATTTCGTAAAACTTGAGGCGCTAAGACTGTTGGTGTTCGGTTCAGAAGTTATGATTATCGATCCGGAAGAGGAATATAGAACTCTTTGCGAAGCTGTAGGAGGCAATTACATCGACTTCTCAGCCAACTCTACTCATAAAATAAACCCATTCGATCTTTCCGGAGTTGCAGTTGAAGGCGAGAACGAACTTGGTCAAAAATTAATCGGCTTAATCACCCTACTTAAACTAATGCTCGGTGGTTTGACGGCATCAGAAGAGGCCATTTTAGATAGGGCATTAATAGAAACATACAGGATTAAGGGTATTACGACTGACCCCGATACTCAGTCCGGTATTGAGCCTCCCGTCATGGAAGATCTCTATAAAGTTTTGATGGGAGCTTCCGAACCCGAAGCAAAAGGAATGGCCGAAAGACTTGAAAGATTTATAAAAGGGTCAATGACCGGTATTTTCGATTCCCAGTCAAACATAAATCTTGATAGTAAAATGACAGTATTTTCTACGAAAAATCTTGAAGAGGCCTTAAGACCAATCGCCTTTTATTTAATTCTTGATTTTGTCTGGACCAGAATAAGACGCGATCTCAAGAAAAGAATTTTGATAGTGGAGGAGGCTTGGTACTTACTACAAAACGAGGACAGCGCAAGATTTATCTACAGTATCGCAAAAAGAGCCAGAAAATATTATCTGGGTTTGACAACAATTTCACAGGATGTCGACGACTTTTTATCTTCGGAATATGGAAAAGCAATTGTTACAAACTCATCAATTCAAATTTTGTTAAAACAACACCCGGCCGGAATTGATAAGGTTGCGGAAACATTCTATTTGTCGGAGGGTGAAAAAAGATTGTTATTAGCTGCTGCAGTTGGGGAGGGTTTGTTCTTCGCCGGTGCCAATCACGTTGCAATAAAAATCATGGCTTCTGAAGCTGAACATAAACTTATTACTACAAACCCGGAAGAATTACTGAGACTTAGGGAGCAGGGTTTGATAAAACCGTTGGGTTCAAACGCACCGAAAATAACCGCTGCTATTCCGCCGATACAGAGGCCATACGAACCTGTGAGGCAGGAGTCTTCGCAGGGCATGCAAACTATTACGGACACTGAGACTTCAATACAAAACCAGGGAGGCCAGGGAGAAGCAAAACCTGAAGAGAATAAAGTGGAACAACCCGCACCTCAAAATGAGCCCTCATCCGACGACATTTTGAGATCCGTCGAGTCTCTTTCTAAAGAGCAGGGTACGTTTAATCTTGGGAATACTCCGCCACAGCCAGGTCCTACAGCACCCACAGAGTAGTAGTTTGCGTGTATACACTATAGGTTGACTATTTCACCGTTTTGAGTTAAAATGCACCTATTCGTTAATTAACCGCACGATGTTTTTTGCGGAACAATCCAAAATAAGGAGAGGGAGATGCCTTTTAATCTGATTACCGTATTACCCGTTGTTGTTATGGCGGTACTTGGGTTTTTTGTGATGCGGAAAGTACCGAGAATCGTCAGAGACAGTCAAAGCAATTGGGTTAATTTTATTTTTATGGTGTTTGTGATCGCTTTGTTTGTTCCGGCGATGGAAGAAGTGTTGTTTCGGCTCCCACTTATAGTGCTGTTTGACGAGGTGAGCACAATCTCTTGGGTGGGAATCGTGGCAAGTGCTCTAATCTTTGGAGCTCTCCATCTAAAACGTTCGTTTGTGGAAAAGGCCCTCCAGAAAAAAGAGGAAGAGATAACGAGCGTTCCCATGACCAAGAAAGGGAAGTTAGTGAACTCACTTTCGGGGTTTGGGGTTGCAACTTTGCTTGGGTGTCTATTCGGTTTTTTTGCAGTACAGACCGATGGGTTGCTCAAGCCCTTTCTTCTTCATGCAATCTGGAACCTGTTTGCTGTGTTTATTCGTATTTTTTTGCTAGCCCTTCTTAAAGCATTTACGGTGGAAACAGCTGACAAAAAGATAGAGTACTAAGAAATCTTAAGCCAGACTTTTTACAAAGAGCCTGGCTTTTTTTTGGAGCAATACGTTTACAACTGAATCGGCATTATAATGTGCAAAAAATCTTCAGTCACGTCGGTTTTAAAGATACAAGCGGTGCTGTTAGAACTCGCTTCCATATTTATCTTCTCGCCTTTTACATTGTTTAGGAAATCAAGAAGGTACTTCGAACTAAAGGCTATTTCCAACATTTCTCCTTCTGTCTCAGCAGGAATTTCACTTTCGTGAGTTCCGGTCTCGTTATTCAAAGAAGAAATTTTTATTAATCCTTCAGGGTCCACGCGTAACTTAATAGTGTTATTTGTTCCTTCTTTTACGAAAACCGTAGTTAATCTCACGGCTTCTAAAAATTCTCCTGCATTAAAAACCGCTTTTACGGGGGCGACCGTCGGTATTATTTTTTTGTAGTCCGGGTATTGTCCGTCAATAATTCTTGTTGCTATCGTTGTGTCTTCGGAAGAGAAGAGCGCAAGATTTTCATTTTCACTGAGAATCATTTTCAAAGGTGACGTAGACGACGCAAATACTTTACTGACTTCCGCTAACGTTTTCGCAGGAATCAGCGCCGTAAATTTTTTCGCGTCTGATTTTCCAATGGAGATGGATTTTTCGGAAAGTCTGAAACCATCAGTGGCTGCAAAATTCATAATTCCTTTGTCGTATGTAACGTAGACACCGGTAAAAATTGGTCGGCTTTCGTCCATAGAGGAAGCAAACGTTACCATTGACACTGCCTGAGCAAAAACCGTGGGGTCGAGTTCCAAAGAAGTTTCGTTTTTCGAAATGCCGGGAAGTTCAGGATAATCTTTGGCGTCGGTTCCGTTTAATTTGGATTTTGTATTGTCGGATTTCAAATGAAGTATGTCGTTATCCATTTTTATTTCGATTGTAGACGGGTGAAGATTGGCTACCAGCTCTTTTAATACTTTCGCAGGAACTGTGATAGACCCTTCTTTATCAATAGAGGCGTTGACGTATGTGGTGATGGCTGTTTCGAGGTTGGTAGCGGCGAGTTTAATACGCCCGTTTTCGGTAGAAATCAAAACATTGGATAGAATGGGAAGAGAACCTTTAGCAGGGACAGCTCTGGTTATTATCTGAAGGCCTTTATTTAGATTTTCCTGCAGGCAAGAGAATTTCATTATTATCTTTTGGGTTTCAATGTAACCCTTCGGTCACGTCCTTCTCCGACACTTTCCGAAACGACATCATCGTATTCGGCAACAAACATGTGGATCTGTCTTCTTTCCCACGGGTCCATAGGAGGAAGCTCGACGTCCTTTTGAAAAAATCGTACTCTGTCGATGTAGCTTTTAGCCATATTCTGAATTTTTTCTGCGCGCTGATCTTTGTATCCGTTGATATCTATTAATACCGTTACCTGCTCTCCGGCCTGTCTCAGAACTGTAAGGTGGAGAATACTCTGCAGAGCATCCAGTGACTGGCCCTGGTGTCCGATTAGAAAATTCAGGTTATTACCCTGGATTTTTACTTCAAAAACTCCGTCGTCCTTTCCATTAATTTCATAGTTAGGATTTATTTTCATAAACCCGAATATGTTGTCTAAAGTGTTTTTTATTACTTCAATAATGTTCATTTTTTTGCTCCTTTAGCTAACGCTAATTTTTTTACCCACGGCTCCAGGCCGCCCCACCCACTGGTGAAATACGTCTGGGCAATCTGGAATAGGGTCGAAACAATTATGTATATCATAACACCTGAGGGCAAGGTCAGACCGAAAACAAAAAACATGAGCGGCATGACGTACAAGTTCTGTTTTTGCATTGACTGCATCATGTCGTCGGTCTTGTCGGGAGTTTTCTTAACCAGCTTGTCGTTTATTTTTGAGAAGGGCATCATCATTTTGGTTGCTAAAAACTGGAAGACTACCGCCAGTATAGTGATGATGAATAATGGATCCGGTTTTGACAGGTCGAGGTAAAGGAATCTGGTGTTTATGGTATCGTCCGCCTTAAATTGAAATTGCTGAAAATAAATATTTTTGTTCAGATCATTTAGACTTGTGCCGTCGGTCATTGTTATCACCGATCTGTAGACGGCAATCATGAAGATAAGTGTGACTATTGTTGTAAGACACCCTGACGCCGGGTTGATTCCGTGCTTTTTCATAAGTTCCATTTGGAGAGCAGCCATTTTTTTCTTATCGTGCCCGTACTTGTCTTTGATTTTCTGAATTTCAGGCTGAATGTCACGCTGTTTTTGGCTCATCTTAATAGAAGGAAGGGTTACGGGTATCATTACGGCCTTTATTATCAAAGTAAAAAGAATAATTGCCGCTCCGAGGCTTCCTACAAATGAGTAAATAACAATTAAAATGTTAAATATCGGGTTTAAAATTATATTTTGCCAGATTTCCGCCATAATCGTTTATTTTACAGGATCGTAACCTCCTTTGGAAAACGGATTACATCTTACCAGTCTTTTAACCCCCAGGAAAGTGCCTTTTATGACGCCGTACTTTTCCACGGCTTCGTAGGTGTAATCGGCGCAGCTGGGTGTGAATCTACAGGTATTTATACCAAAATTGCCGGGACTAAGCGTTTTTTTGTATATTTTTATTAAAGTCAGTATCAATTTCTTCATATGTTTTTCCCGCCGAAGAATGTTTGGGATATATGGAAACCCAGCGGTCCGCGGGTATTAGAGCCAGGTTTTTCCTTACGGTTTCGCGGAAAAGCCTTTTTATCCTGTTCCTGTCGGTGGCATTCTTGCTAAATCTGGTAGAGACGACAAAGCCTATTTTCGGCTGTCCTGAGTAGTTTTCGGGTTTTAGGATGTATAGGATGAAGTTGTCGCCCTCGATCTTTTGACCATATTTCTTGGTTATCTTGTATTCAAAGGGTGTGGAGAGACGGTTTTCTTTTCTCAGCATTTAGGATTACTTGCCGTTATATGCTACTGCAAGCCTTTTTCGACCTCTAAGTCTTCTTCTTTTTAGGACGTTGTTACCGTTCTTAGTAGAAGTTCTGTTTCTAAAGCCGTGTTTGCGGACTCTTTTGACCTTTTTTGGCTGCCATGTTCGTTTTGTTTTAGGCATATTAATGACCTCGAGAGGGATTATAACTGGATGTTGGCGTTATTTCAAGAAGGTATTCTATTGGATAAATAGACCGATTTTTTGTATAGTCTACCAATGAACCAAAATGAGCAGGGTACTGTAAAACCCGAGATAACATACGAAGACTTCTCAAAACTTGATATCCGCGCCGGAACCGTCCTGTCGGCCGAAAGAGTAGAGGGGTCGGAAAAGCTTATCCGTCTTCAGGTAGATTTTGGCCCGGAAATAGGGCAAAAACAAATCCTGACAGGACTATTAAAGTGGTATAAACCCGAAAGCTTTGTGGGAATGCAGACAACCTTTATTGTCAATCTCCCTCCCCGAAAAATGATGGGGCTCATGTCCGAAGGGATGATTCTAGCGCTCGGTTTGTCAGATGAAGAAAAACCGGCCCTTCTAAAACCCAAAAGAAAAGTTAAAAACGGAGAAGGCGTACGGTAAGTGAAATCCAAAACATATTACATAAAAACATTCGGATGTTACTCCAACACCGCCGATTCAGGGACAATGAGCGGAATGCTCGAAGTTCTGGGTTATGAACCTCTTGAAGTTCCCGAGTTTAAAACCGAAAAAGAGCATCTTTCTTACGTTATGAAGGACGCCGACCTTTTGATCATAAACTCCTGTTCTGTACGCCAGAAAAGCGAAGACAAGGTTTACGGCATAGGTAAGGTGGTAAAGGAAGTGAAAGAAGCTACCGGCCACAAACCTTTTATAATCCTCGCAGGATGTATCGTCGGAAGTGTTACGGGAGAAAGACAAAGATACGATTTTGCCACACTGAAAAAGAAAACCCCCTGGGCAGACTTATACATGAACCCCACACAGATACATGAACTGCCCCTACTATTAAAAAAAAGCGGGGTACTTTCTGAGTGGGCAGCCGGAAATAAAGTAATTGAAGGCGCTCAGGACACCGCCACGCACGCATTTATAAACATTTCCCAGGGTTGCGACAACTTTTGTGCCTTTTGTGTGGTTCCCTACGCGCGGGGAAGGGAAGTGTCGCGCAGCAAAGAGGATATCCTCAAGGATACCGCGAGATTAGTGAAAAAAGGTGTTACGGAAATAACTTTGTGCGCCCAAAATGTAAATTCCTGGGGTTTGTCTGTAAAAGAAAAGTTTCAAATACGCACCGGAAGCAATCAAAAACTGCCTTTTGCCTCGTTGTTAAGGGAAATTCATGAATTTCCGGAAATTAAGAAAATAAGTTTTTTGTCCTCAAATCCCTTTGATTTTACAAATGACTTGGTCGAGACGCTGGCTTTGCCGAAAATAGACAATTACATCCACATAGCCGTACAATCTGGAAATAACGACGTTCTCCTCAGGATGAACCGAAGGCACACCATTGAGGATTTTGTGTCCTTAATAAATCAAATTAAAAAAGTTAAGAAGGATATTGAGATCGGAACTGATCTTATTGTTGGTTTTCCCGGCGAAACCCGCGAACAATTTATGGATACTGTCGAGCTGGTTAAAAAATCAAATTTTTCAGTAGCTTTCATAGCTATGTACTCTCCCCGTAAAGGAACCGTTTCGGAAACGACATTTGATGACGATGTTTCTTCCGTTGAAAAAAAATACCGACACGATTTTCTTACAAAGGCATGGAAGGCTTCGAAGAAGAAAGAACGTCTATGAAAGTTTTCGTAATAGTAGGTCCAACTTCAACCGGCAAAACTTCTCTATCCATTGAATTATGTAAAAAGCTTGGCGGGGAAATAATCTCTGCTGATTCCAGGCAGATTTATAAACACATGGATGTCGGTACCGGAAAACTACCATTGGGTAGTTCTGTAGATATTAAAAAGGGCGAAGGTTTCTGGGAGCTGGACGGCGTTAGGATTTGGGGGTATGACTTGGTGTCTCCCAATCAATATTTTTCAAGCTTTGATTTTGCACAGTATGCACTGGAGAAGACCGAAGAGGTTTTTTCCGAAGGCAAAAACGTGTTTCTTGTGGGCGGCACCGGGTACTACGTGGACACCGTGACCGGGAAATTAGTACTAAATAACAACATTGAACCGGATTTCGCGTTGCGCGCCGAGCTTGAAAATAAACCCCTTCCGGAGTTGCAGTCCCTCCTCACGTCGTTAAATCTAGAGGCCTTTCAAAAAATAGATAAAAATAATCCGGTCAGATTAATCCGTGCTATAGAAAAAGAAAAAGGGCAGAAAAAAAATATCACTCCCCTACCCCACTACGGTGACGAATTTATTTATGTCGGACTTACAGGACCCCGTGAATTTTTATATTCTAAAGCCGACAGATGGGTTGAAGAAATTTGGAATAACGGCCTCCTGACCGAAACAGAAAAATTATTGTCTATGAACTTTGGTTCTTTCCCACCTCTCCGCGGACTTGTGTATAAAACTGCGGTGTCCTTTATAAATAAAGAAATTTCGGAAGCTGAGGCAGTGCAAAGGATAAAATTTGACATTCATGCTTACATAAGGCGCCAGCAGACTTGGTTCAAACGCAACTCCGGTATAAGTTGGTTTGATGTTTCAGTCGATTCGTGCAGGGAAAACGTGTACACTTTTATTAAGGAGAAATTAAATAATGGATAAACAGGTTGTCATTTCTTTTAAAACTATTTTATTAACTTTTGCAGTCGCCTTGGTAGGTTACGTAGTTTTTAGACTGGGTTCGGTGATAGGTATTTTTGCTGTCGCTACTCTTTTGGTCATAGCCATGGAGTCGGTGATAAATTATTTCATGAGGCTGACGGTTTTTAATAAGCCTTTGAAAAGAGGCGTTGCCGTTTTGATTTCATACGGGTTGTTACTGCTGGTAATGATTGTGGTAGGAACAGTAGGATTACCCCCGGTAATTGCTCAGTTTCAAAAAATGATTGCGGGAATTTCACAGATTGCTCAGGGGCTCAACCTCGGTGGTGATTTCAGCATTCAGCTGAAAGACTTTTTACCTCAGGCTGCCAACGTTTCATCCGAGCTTTTGTCGGTAACCATTTCAGTATTTTCAAACGCGACTACAATATTCAGCATATTTGTAATTGCAATCTACATGTCCCTGGATTGGAAAAATCTGAAGAAGCGTTTCTTCACACTTTTCCCCGAGCGTTTGGAAGATGAAGCCGAAGATACTTTTTTGGAAGTGGAGAGAAACGTCGGTCAGTGGTTGAAAGGTCAACTTCTTTTAATGTTGGTTATCGGCGTGGCAAGTTTTATCGGTTTGTTGTTGCTTGATATTAGATACCCCTTAGCTCTGGCTATGGTCGCAGGTCTTTTGGAAATAGTTCCTATGATAGGGCCTGTACTCTCTGCTGTGGTAGCTGCCATTATTGGATTTTCCGACACTCCCGTAAAAGGTGTAGGTGTTATTGCTTTATTTATTATCATTCAACAGCTGGAAAATAATTTGCTGGTCCCGAAGATAATGCAGAAAGTATCGGGATTTAGTCCTCTGATTATTTTATTAGCCTTGTTAATTGGATCGGAGTTTTTCGGTGTGGTCGGAGCAATTGTTGCTGTTCCGACGACGATGATAATCTCGATAATTCTAAAGAGAGTTTTAGGCCGGTCGGATTAACTTCCGGTTCAACCTCCGGCGTACATTAACTTCAAATACGGGAAGCGAATAAGCCAGATTCT
>MEWJ01000007.1 GCA_001773385.1 candidate division WWE3 bacterium RIFOXYD1_FULL_43_17
GAAGACGGTATGAGATTCGCTATAAGAGAGGGCGGACACACTGTAGGAGCAGGTGCTATCTCCAAAGTAAACGCTTAAGAAACAAGTTTTTAGACTGCCCCCGCAAGGGGGCAGCTCTATCGTCGGATAAAAATGGTAAAAGCTCAAAAAGAAACAAAAATTAGAATAAAGCTCAATTCCTACGACAGCAGGATCATTGATCTTAGCTGCTCAAAGATAGTTGATACAGCGATAAGGACCGGAGCCAAAGTAGTAGGACCGGTGCCCTTACCTACCAGAATAGAGAAGTTCACGGTTATCCGGGGACCTCATATTGACAAGAGATCCAGGGAGCAGTTTGAGCTTAGGACCCACAAAAGAGTGGTAGACGTCTTGAATCCCACAGCGCAGACCGTAGAGAGCCTTTCAAAGCTCAGTTTACCGGCCGGCGTTGGTATAACGATGAAGATGTAAGTTGTGGACCGGTGCGGTAAAAGTATGGATTTTTGCCGTAATCTAGGGTAATATAAGTCGCTCAATGCAAGAAACGTTTAAAAATAGCCGGTTAGTCCGGCAAAAGTAATTAATAACAAGGGTTACATTAGTGGGCGCCCCTTGGGCGCTAATTTTTTGCCATGACAGAAAAGATAAAAGGTATAAAACTTAACATGAGCCAAATATTTCTCGATACGGGAAAAGTGATTCCTGTAACGGTAATTGGCAAAATCAGCGGAGATCTGACTGCAGAAATGGAAAACAAGTCCGTATACATCGTCGGCACTTCAAAGGGAAAAGGTTTTGCAGGTGGAATGAAGAAGTGGCACTTTTCTGGAGGCCCCGCAACAGGCGGACAAAGTACAAAACCCAGAGCCCCGGGTTCTATAGGTAGCCAGACACCGGGAAGAGTCAGAAAAGGTAAGAAGATGGCAGGACGTCTTGGCGGCGAAAGAGTGACTATCAAAGGTTTAAAAATTGTAAGAGTAATGCCCGATCAAAAACAGCTTATGGTTTCAGGTCCCGTACCCGGGGCGAGGAATTCTAAAATTACGATTGAGTTAAAGTAATATGAAAAAAAGTGTACTGGATAACAAAGGAAAAAAGGTCGAAGAAATAACCCTCCACGACGAGGTGTTTAAAATTGAACCTAATAACAACGTACTGGCTCAGTACATAAGAGTTTATACAACCAACCAGAGAACCGGTACATCTAAGACCAAGTCAAAAGGTGAAGTAGCCGGAGGCGGTGCAAAGCCCTGGCGACAAAAAGGTACAGGTAGGGCAAGAGCGGGGTCTTCGAGAAGTCCGATATGGGTTCACGGTGGCGTTGCTCACGGTCCGCTCCCAAAGGATTGGACCTTGAAATTACCTAAGAAAATGAAGAAGTTAGCCATGAGATCTGCTCTTTCGTTGAAAGAAACTGCAGATGCACTTTTTGTGGTTAATGGTCTTGGCATGGATAAAATATCAACCTCAGCCATGTCGGCTGCGGTAAAGACCCTAGGACTCAAAGGTTCCGTACTTTACGTTTGGAATAAAAAGGACGAGAAGGTAATGAAAAGTATTTCTAACTTAACAAATATAAGGGCTGCTTATGCCGGATCTTTGAATCCTTACGATTTGATTTCAGCGAAGACAGTTTTATTTGAAAAGGACGCCGTGCTTGATATAAACGAGAGGTTCAAAAAATGAGATTAAACAATTTGATACATAAACCAATAGTTACCGAAAAGACATACGCTCAGGCAACCAACAGCTTTTATTCTTTTAAGGTTGCTATGGACGCCAATAAAGAATCCGTAGCGAAAGAAATTGAAAAGATGTACGGAGTCAAAGTCATCGCAGTAAAAACGATAGTCGTTCCGGGAAAACCAAGAAGAGTTTCAGGAACCAGAAGATACTCAGGAAGAGTTAAATGGAAAAAGGCTACAGTAAAGTTAAAAGAAGGCCAGACAATTGATATAATGCCGAAGGAATAAACATGTTAAAAAGATATAAACCTACAAGTCAAGGACAGCGAACCAGAAAAACTCTCGTAAGAGAGGTGAGCAAGGAGAGGCCCGTAAAGGCCCTTACCTCGATTATAAAAGGTCCGGCAGGAAGAAGCCGCGGTAGAATCGCCACAAGATACAGAGAAAGAGGCACAAAAAAGAGATACAGAATAATCGATTTTAAGAGAAACAAGCTGTTCATACCAGCCAAAGTAGCTTCTATCGAATACGACCCCAACAGAGGCTCAAATATAGCCCTCGTTAACTTCGTGGACGGTGAAAAGAGATATATTCTCGCTCCCGAAGGTTTGGACGTAGGTATGGAGGTTGTTTCAGGTCCTGAGGCCGAACTGACCCCCGGCAATGCCTTGCCTTTAGAAAACATACCTTTGGGCACGTTCGTGCACAATATAGAGTTAAATATTGGCGCAGGCGGTGTTATGGCAAGAGGAGCAGGAAATTCAGCTCTGATATTGGCCAAAGAGGGCGCATATGTTAATCTGAGGCTCCCGAGCGGTGAGGTTAAGAAAATACTCGGAAAGTGCTACGCTTCTATCGGTACGTTATCCAATCCCGATACCAGGAATGTGCGGTTAGGTAAAGCCGGAAAGAAGAGATACCTTGGCTTTAGACCTCACGTTCGTGGTGTTGCGATGGCAAACCCGAAAAAGGACCACCCGCACGCAGGTAAGTACGGTACCACAGGTATCGGAAGACCCGCACCACTCTCTCCCTGGGGATGGAAAACCAGAGGTGTTAAAAGCAGGAAACGTGTTCACACAGATTACACTATAGTTAAAAAGAGGGAGAAAAAGAAAAAGTAGGTAGCATTTTGCAAAAGTAACTAGCTTGCCGGTAAGCATAGCCTGATTTTTAAAGGAACAAATTATGACGAGATCATTAAAAAAAGGAATATACACAGACGAAAAATTAATGAAAAAGGTAAAGACAGCCCTTTCTACAGGAGCCAGAACTCCTATTAAGACATGGGCCAGACGTTCAACAATCATACCCGAAATGGTTGGATTAACATTTGAGGTGCACAACGGTAAAAAACACATTCCTGTTTTTGTAACCGAATCAATGGTTGGTCACAAGTTAGGGGAGTTCTCACCTACCAGAACGTTCAGAGCTCACTCTTCTAAGAAGATTGCATAAAAATATGAACAAATCGGAAGTATACGCAAAACACATGAAAGCAAGAATATCGCCTAAGAAGGTCGCACCGGTAATGGATCTTGTGAGAGGGAAGTTGTTAGAGGAAGCCAAGTTAATACTTGCTTTCGACAGAACTAAGGCTGCCGCTTTGGTATTAAAGGTGTTAAAATCTGCCGAGGCAAACGCTGTAAATAACAACAAATTCGACAAAAAGAATCTGGTCTTGTCCGAGCTTTGGGTCAGCGGCGGACCTGTTCAAAAAAGCGGAAACTTTGTAGCAAAAGGAAGATTTAGCCCTATTTTAAAAAGAACAAGTCATATTTATGTTGGTTTAAGTCAGGTGGGGAAAAAGGTTTAAAAATATGGGACAAAAGATAAACCCGGTAGGGTACAGATTAGGAATATCAAGAGACTGGCAGTCCAGATGGTACGCGCCTTCAGCTTCTTACGCTGATGTGGCACACGAAGATATAAAGATAAGAAAGTACCTGAGAAAGAAACTGGAAATGGCCGGTTTGAAAGAGATAGATATTGAAAGAACCGAAAACGACATTAGCATAACAGTCAGGGTTTCAAAACCCGGAGTCGTTATTGGAAGAGGCGGTACGGGAGTGGAAGAGATAGAAAAAGAGATCAAGAAGCTGACAAAAGCCAAGGTTAAGATTACAGCTGAAGAGATAAAATCTCCCGAGATAGAAGCACAGCTGGTAGGTGATTACCTTGCAAGACAGATTAAGAGAAGGATGCCTTACAGAAGAGTCGTAAAGTTCGCTTTGAGCGGAGCGATGGACAAAGGTGCAAAAGGAATAAAAATAAGACTCTCCGGAGTATTGAGTGGAAGTAACACGATAGCCAGGTCCGAACAGTACACGTTAGGTTCCATCCCGCTTCAGACGTTAAGAGCAGATATCGATTACGCTCAAATTGACTGTCACTTACTTTACGGAACAATCGGTATCAAAGTGTGGATTTATAAAGGTGAAAAGGCGATTTAACTATGTTGATGCCGAAGAAAGTAAAATTTAGAAAACAGCAAAGAGGCAATAATAAAGGTATTGCTGTGAGAGGTTCCAAGATCGTTTACGGCGATTACGCTTTGAAAGCTGCCGACAGGGGACTCATGACCTCAAGACAGATTGAAGCAGCAAGAAAAGCCGTAATGCATGAAACTAAAAGAGGCGGCAAGTTATGGATTAGGGTCTTCCCCGATAAGCCGGTTGTCGCAAAGCCCGCTGAAACAAGAATGGGAAGTGGAAAAGCCAACACAGACCACTATGCGGCAGTGATAAAGCCCGGAAAAGTAATATTTGAAATCGGCGGTGTTACAAGAGAACTGGCCAAGCATGCTTTCAAGAAAGCTGCAGCCAAGCTTCCGATAAAAATGAGGTTCATATCAAAGGAATAAATATATGAATGCAAAAGAATTAAGACAAAAAAATGAACAGGAATTGTCCGACACAAAGAAAAACCTGGAAAAGGAAATCAGAGAAGTGTCTTTAAACACTTTACAGGGCAAGGAGAAAAATGTTAAAAAGGCAGGATTGCTCAGAAGAGACATGGCCAGGCTCCTCACTGTTTTAAATGAGAAGAAAATTTTAGGCGCTGAAAAGCTTGAAGGGTAATATGGCAGAAAAAACTACTATCGCAAGAAGAATAAAAGGAAAAGTCGTCTCTACTAAAATGCAGAAAACTGTTGTGGTGAAAATAGATATTTCCACCAGACACCCTTTGTACAGCAAACCTGTAAAGACAAATAAGAGATTAAAAGCCAGAGATGAGATGGGCGTTTCCTTGGGGGATGAAGTTATAGTTGAGGAATGTGCTCCTTTCAGTAAAGAAGTCACCTGGAAAGTTATAGAAGTAGTAAAACAGCCGGAGGGAAAGGGCAAGAAGGAGAAATAAGATGTTACAGATCGGTACCACAGTAAATCTAGCGGATAACTCAGGAGCCAAGAGACTAAAGATAATTGGTATTCCCGGGTCAAGAAAGACTGTCGCCAGGATAGGCGATCTCGTTACCGCTGTAGTAAAAGGTGCCGACTCCGCAGGTACGGTAAAAGACCATACAGTTGTAAAAGCCATTGTTGTGAGAACCAAAAAAGAGGTCAGAAGAAAAGACGGCAGCTACATAAGGTTCGACGACAACGCAGCCGTGGTTGTAGACAAAGATAGAAACTTGATAGGCACACGTATCTTCGGTCCCATTGCGAGAGAGATTAGAGATAGAGGACTTTTGAAGATTGTATCTTTGGCGAAGGAAGTTTGGTAAGCATATGAAAATAAAAAAGGACGACAAAGTAAAAGTAATAGCAGGAAAAGATAAGGGTAAAACCGGAAAAGTATTGAAGGTGTTCCTCTCTAAAGGAAAAGTTGTTGTAGAAGGTGTGAACATCATAAAGAAAGCTGTTAAACCCGGAAAAGTTTCAAAAGAGGGCGGAATTATAAGCATGGAGAAGCCGGTAAATGTTTCCAACGTTATGCTGGTCGACCAGAAGTCCGGAGATCCCGTAAGGGTCGGTTACAAAATAATTGACGGCAAGAAATATAGAATAAATAAAAAGTCAGGCGAGGTTATTGAAGTTAAAAAAGGCAAATGAACAGACTTAGAGAAAAATACATTAAAGAAATAGCTCCAAAAATGATGAAAGAATTAAAAATTTCTAATATCATGGCTTTGCCTAAAGTGTTGAAGGTTTCTATAAACGCCGGTGTCGGACCTTTCCGAGAGAACAGAGAGGCTTTGGACTCTTTTGTAGAAGAACTTTCCTCCCTGGCAAGCCAGAAAGCTTACCCCAGAAAAGCACGACAGTCGGTAGCTGGATTTAAGATAAGACAAAATGATATAGTGGGTTACTCAGTGACTTTAAGAGGAGAAAGAATGTGGGCGTTTCTCGACAAGCTGATAAACATAGCGATACCCAGGGTCAGGGACTTCAGGGGTTTAGATGACACGTCCTTCGATGGCAACGGAAACTATTCTCTTGGCATCAGAGAACACGTTATTTTCCCGGAGGTAAACCCGAACACTACAAAAGGCTTGAGAAGTATGCAGATTACTGTGGTTTTCAGCACAAAAGACGCTGAACACAACAAATATTTACTTGCAGGTCTGGGAATGCCGTTCAGGAAGGACGATTAATATGGCAAAAAAGTCTTTAATAGCAAAACAAAAAAGGGACGCGAAATTTAGCTCAAGGGCGTATCACAGATGTCCTCTATGTGGAAATCCCAGAGGATATTACAGAAGGTTTAAAATGTGCAGGAAATGTTTTAGGGAGCTGGCCCATAAAGGCGAGTTACCCGGAATAAGAAAGTCGAGCTGGTAATATGAGCATGGACAGATTATCAAACATGTTAAGTGCGATAAAGAACGCTTCAATGGCGGGTAAGAAAGTTGTGGAAATAATGTATTCCAAAGAATGCGAAGAAGTAGCCAAGGTCTTAAGAGAAAAAGGATTTTTGGAAAGTGTGAAAGTATTCAAACCCGAAAAGACATCTGTAAAAAGATTACACATTGAGCTTGCGGTAGAAGAAAATGTTTTTACACTTACCGAAGCGCGAAGAGTGTCCAGACCGGGAAGAAGAATATACAGGGGTGCCGATGAAATAGGTACTTACAAAAGAGGGTTCGGTGTTATGGTAGTTTCAACATCGAAAGGAATCATGAGCTCAGCCGAGGCAAGAAAGAAGAAAATCGGCGGAGAGATCATCTGCGAGGTTTATTAATATGAGTAGATTAGGCAACTTGCCAGTAAAAATACCCGCGGGGGTCACATTAGAAATCAAGGACTCTTTGGTTACCGTAAAGGGACCGAAAGGTGAACTTAAAATTAATGTAAGACCCGAAATAGCGGTGCAGGTTGAAGGCGACGAAGCCAAGTTCTCGGTAGCCATTGATACGAAAGCATCAAGCGCTTTTTGGGGAATGACCAGATCTTTGGTTGCTAATATGGTCGAGGGTGTCACCGACGGATTTGTTAAGAATCTCGAACTAATCGGAGTCGGTTACAGAGTCAAACAGGAAGCTCCGGACGCAATTTCTTTGACCTTAGGTTTTTCACATCCGGTCAAAATAAAAGCTCCGGAAGGAGTTAAATTCGAAGTCGGAGAAAACCAGACATTGGCTATTAAAGGAATTGACAAAGGATTAGTTGGATTAACAGCTGCAAAGATTAGAAAACTAAGAAAGCCGGAACCTTACAAGGGTAAGGGAATAAGATACGCCGGTGAAACAGTTAGAAGAAAGGCCGGAAAGGCAGCGAAATCCGCCAAGTAGGAGTATTCAATAAAATATAGGAAATAATATGTATAAAGTAAATCTAAGAAAAACAAATATTGAAAGACGAAAACTAAGGGTCAGAAAAAAGATTACAGGAACCGGCGCAACACCCAGAATTTCCGTCTTTAGGACTAACAAGCACATCTACGCCCAGCTCATAGATGATACTAAAGGTCACACCATTGCTTCGGTGTCCGTAGAAATAGAAAAGACTGCAAAAGGAAAGACTAAGACCGAGATAGCATTTGAAGCAGGAAAAGCATTAGCCGAAAAAGCCAAAGAGAAAAAGGTAAAAGAAGCCGTGTTCGACAGGAACGGATTCAGATTCCAAGGAAGAGTAAAAGCTTTAGCTGACGGAGCCAGAGAAGGAGGCTTAAAACTATGATAACCGCAGATGTAAACACAGCGAAATTTGATGAAATTGAAGAGAAGGTCTTGGAGATCAGAAGAGTTTCCAAAAAGACCAAGGGAGGCAATACCATTGCTTTCGCAGTACTTGTTGTCGTAGGAAACAATAACGGTAGGGTCGGTGTAGGTTACGGAAAAGCGCCCGACGTCGCTACATCAATAAACAAGGCTATAGGTAAAGCTAAAAAATCAATGGTAGATGTTAAATTAAACGGCCCCACTATTTCTCACGAGGTCATAGCTAAGTACGAGTCTGCTAAGGTTTTCTTAAAACCGGCACCAAAAGGTACAGGAGTAATTGCGGGCGGTGCAGTACGTGCCGTTTTGGAATTGTCAGGAATAAAAGACATTTCAGCAAAAATGATTGGCGCGAACAATAAGATCAGCAATGTGAGATGTACTTTGAAAGCTCTGAAGAAATTAAAAGGATAAAATATGGATCTATCTAACTTGGTATCTTTAAAAACAAAAAGAAGCAAAAAAAGACTGGGACGTGGCTACGGATCCGGTAAAGGCGGTCACACGGTCGGAAGAGGAATGAAGGGACAGTTATCCAGAACCGGTCATAAACTCTCAATAGGATTTGAAGGAGGACAGGTGCCCCTTTACAAAAGACTTCCTCAACTTGGCGGTTTCAAGTCCCTTAAAAAAGCCGTAGGAATAAGGCTGGAAGAATTGAACAAGTTTGACGAGGGTACTGAAGTAACTCCGTTATCACTCTTAAAGAAAAGAATAATTAGAACTATCACGCGCCAGGGTGTTAAAATCATTGGTGGAGGAAGCCTTAAAAAGAAACTTATCCTTAAAGGGTTCACCTATTCTAAAGGAGCTCTTGAGGAAGCAAAAAAATCGGGCTCTACCCTAAATGATTAAACTATTCAGATACCCTGAAGTAAGAAAAAAAATTATTTTCACACTCGCAATTATAGTAATCTTCAGACTGTTGGCGCACGTTCCCGTTCCGGGAGTTGATGTTGCTACCATAAGATCATTTTTATCCGGCAACGCTTTGTTCGGAATGTTCGATCTTTTCAGCGGCGGCGGTTTTCAAAACTTTTCAATCGTTACTTTAGGCTTGGGTCCTTATATTAACGCATCCATTATTATGCAGCTTTTAACCGTGATGGTTCCATCCCTTGAAGAAATGGCAAAAGAGGGGGAATACGGACGGGAAAGAATCAACCTTTATACAAAATATCTCAGTGTACCGATGACGATAATTCAGGCCTACGGAATTTATTTCTTGTTGAATAAGCAGGGGGCAATACCCGTGCTGAGTTCCATCGATCTTCTTGTACTTATGGTGACGATGTCGGCGGGCGCGACGTTTTTGGTTTGGCTCGGGGATCTTGTTACCGAGCGCGGTGTAGGCAACGGAGTTTCACTTCTTATTTTCGTAGGAATTATCAGCAGATTCCCTCAGCAGATTTATTCATATATCGCAACTCTTACGGCAGACACCGTGTTTAATGCTTTGTTATTCGGTGTGCTGGCTGTTGTCATCGTGGCGAGCGTCGTACTGGTAAATGAAGGTACGCGAAATCTTGTCATAGAATACGGCAGGACCGGAGGCAGAAGCCAGAAAGTGACCAATTACCTTCCGCTCAAAATCAATCAGGCCGGCGTCATACCTATAATTTTTGCCGTCTCCGTGGTTATGGTGCCTTCTCTTTTGGCCGGACCTTTGTCGGGGTCAGCCAATCCGGTAATGCACGGTATAGGAAGGTATCTGGCAAATAATTTTAGTCAGACAGACGCCGCGTACAATATTTTATATTTCTTGTTGGTTGTCGCTTTCACATTTTTTTACACGGGAATTCAGTTTAACCCTCAAAAAATTGCCGATGATGTTAAAAAACGGGGAGGCTTCATTCCGGGAATCAGACCGGGAATGGGCACAGCCCGTTATCTCAAAAGTGTTGTGAACAGAATTACTCTGGCGGGAGCAGTATTTTTAGGTTTAATTGCAATTCTTCCGTTTTTCTTCCAACAGTCAGGGAGTGTCACTGCTATGACCGTCGGAGGTACAAGTCTACTCATCGTGGTCTCGGTTGTGCTTGAAACCATAAGACAAACTGAATCATTAATGGTAACAAGAAGCTACGATAAGTTTTTGTTCTAAGGAGGTCAAAAATGTTCGATAAACTAAAAGACATAAATAAATTAAGAAAAGCCCAGGCCGACATTAAAAAACAGATGGAGAATATTTTTGTAACTTCTGAAAAGGGAAGACTTCGGATTGTAATCAGAGGCGACAAAAAAATTGAAAAACTTGAAATTGACGGGGTGGACGATAAAGCATTGAGAGACCTCATGAACGATGCGTTTAAGGATGTTGATAAAAAAGTTGAGAAACAAATGAGGGGACAGTTGCAGGACCTCGGACTTCCCGGACTTTAATCTGACTATGAAGATACTATTAATGGGTCCAGCCGCCTCAGGAAAAGGTACGCAGGGTGAAATGCTCAGTAAACACCTTAGTTTACCCCTTATCTCCGTAGGACAGGCATTACGCGACCTTAGCCTCGGACACCCGTGGTACAAAGAGATCCACGATGCTCTTGTGGAAGGACGTCTTGCACCTCAGGATAAAGTTGCCGAAATCCTGAAAGAAGCAGTATCTTCTCCCGGTTTTGAAAAAGGCTATATTATGGACGGTTGGGGAAGGGCGACTGAGGACCTGGAATTTTTTGACCCTAACTACGACAAGGTTTTTTTAATTAACATTCCCCGTGAGATTTCACTAATGAGACTTTCTACCAGAAGGACCTGCGAATCGTGCGGCGCCGTTTATAACATGGTGTCGAAGCCCCCGAAAGTGGAAGGTGTTTGCGACAAGTGCGGGGGTGTCCTAAAACAAAGAGACGATGATAAAGAAGAGGCAATTTTAAAAAGACTTGAGATATTTGCCAACGAAACAAGTGAGCAGATAGAGAAATTCCGTTCCCGGGGCGTTCTTATTGAGATAGACGGTTCCGGCTCACCCGAAGAGGTTTTTGAAATAGTGAAGAAGTATTTGTAGCCCTCTTTCCGAGAGTTTTCCAGAATAAAAAAACGCCGTGTGGTTGCATTAATATGCTTCCTCACGGCGGTTCCTGTCATCACCTCAACTCATAACCTTTCAACTCTCCTTTTAAATCTATGCCCTTGTCAATAAGCCAGTCTTGTAAGAGAACCCATTCTTTATCTTCGTCGGCTGTTTTGGCACGGGAGGAACGGGACCAGTACACAACAGGATTTACAAGTTGAGATCTCTTGGCAGTTTGCCGCAATATTGCGATATGCAGCCCCCGGTTAGGAGATTTAGCAGCGACTTCATACGCAAGTTTTACTAACTTCAGAATTTCGCGGGGATCGTTCGTAGAAGTGACTATTTGCGCGTCGTTGCAATCAAAGTGAAATCCGCTTGTTCGGTTCCATAGACTTTCTACTATAAGCCCGGCATGTTCCGCCTTCTTAAAAAACAAGTTAACTGTTTCGTACTCCTCGTCCATTTTTTCCTCCAAATTGTGTGGGTATGGAATGTGATTGTTTTATTTTAACCGCGCCATTTTAACACCATAGCATAATATTGTCAACCTATAGTAATGATGAGGAAGTTTTTAATATCAAGGCAATAAAAGTGTGCTCGTTTCTAGTCCTTTCCCCGTCTTTGAGATATAATTTCTTTGATGTCCGTACTTAAAGGCAAAAAGAAGTTAAATATTGTAAAAGACTGGCGGGAACAACCTAAATCCATTGAAAAATTCCAGTTTGTACACCACTTTTTGCCGCATCCGGAAGAAAAAAGAAGAGCGACCTTACTTTCAAACAGAGCCATCATTGTATATTGCGTTGCGATGTTACTTATCGCGGGGATATTCAGGTTTCTCCCCAAGATTGTACCCGGAGTTCTGGGTTACGCTTCGGACATCGCCGTAAAAGACCTCCTGACCTACACGAATGTGAAAAGAAAAGAAGCCGGGTTGTCTGAGCTACGTCTAAATTCCGCGCTTACTTCGGCTGCCCATCAAAAGGCTGACGACATGTTCAAAGACCAATACTGGGCTCATATTTCCCCCGAAGGTACGGAGCCGTGGGATTTTATTCTGGGACAAAACTACGATTATATTTATGCCGGCGAGAATTTGGCAAAAAATTTCAACAATTCGAAAGACGTGGTCGAAGCGTGGATGAAATCCCCTTCTCATAAAGAGAACTTGCTAAGCCCGAACTACGATGAAATAGGATTTGCTGTGGTCAACGGTGTTATGGAGGGGTACGAGACCACCCTAGTAGTGCAGATGTTCGGCAGACCACGAAATGCCGCTCAGGTAGCCTCAGTTTACGAAGAGCAGACAGTTCTTGAGAAAGAGTCCGCTGCAACCGCTGCGGTTTCGGAAAGGAAGCCGGAGGTTGAAGGTGTCCCCGGGACTGCCGAGGAGCCTGTTTACACCCCAGCATCCCCCGAGAAGCCTGCCATAGACGTAACGATGGCCACAAAGACTGTGAGTGCTATTTTCGGTGGATTTGTGGGCACACTCTTAGCTCTTGATGTCTGGTACTCAAAAAGGAAGGGAATTCACAAGTTTACAGGTCACACGGCTGCCCACCTTGGCATTTTGGTTCTTGTGGTTGCCAGTATCTGGTTTGTCCTGACACCGGGGATAGTCCTATGAAAGAGAAAAGCGACGTACATTTAGTTGAATACGCGGTGTTGGCTACGTTAGCGGTCATAATCAGCCTGCTGTTCTACTATTTCAGGTATAATCACGGAGTTTTGATATTTTTATCGGGTGTTTCCTCATTCGCCTACATTCTTTGGGGTGTTATACACCATGCTCTTGAAGGAAGACTGACAAAGTTTATAGCAGCCGAGTACACCGTGTTCGGCGTACTCATTTTCTTCCTGTTGTATACTGTCCTGAATTTCTAAATATGAAGATAGTTATTGTTATACCTACTTATAATGAAGCAGAAAATATTGGAAGGCTTACAGATGTTCTACAGCAGGAATTTCTGAAAAGACCTCAACACGAATTCCACATCTTGGTGGTTGAAGGAAATTCTCCCGACGGCACAGCCAACATAGTCCGTGAAAAGATGAAAAGTGAACCGAACGTCCACCTGTTAATGGAAAAAGTTAAGGCAGGGTTGGGTGCAGCTTACATATACGGATTTACTGAAGCGATGAATGAAATGAAAGCAGACGTAATAGTTGAAATGGACGCCGATTTTCAGCACGACCCCAAAGATATGGTCAGACTTGTTGACGAAATAGATAACGGCCACGACTACGTAATAGGCTCAAGATTTACAAAGGGTGGGAGCATTCCTGAAGAATGGGCGTTTAAAAGAAAATTTTTCAGTGTGGGCGGAAATATTTTTTCAAAAATAGTTTTAGGTATTTTTAATGTAAACGACTTCACTTCCGGCTTTAAAGCATCGCGTGTTAAAGGATTTGTCGATCAATTGCCCCTGGATAAAATACTTTCTCAGGGTTTTGCTTATAAGATTGATCTCCTATTCAAGATGCACAGGCTGGGCGCAAAAATAAAAGAGGTGCCCATAAAATTCGGACTGCGCGACCGCGGTGACTCCAAAATGGAAAAAAACAATTTGAGGGATTCGCTCAGAGTTGTTGTTATGCTCAGATACAACGAAAATAAAAATTTCGTAAAATTCCTTGTTGTAGGCGGAATAGGATTTATAGTGGACGCCGGTCTTTTCAATATATTCAGGGTTAGTATTTTTAGTTCCCGTAATGCAGCGCTAGCCTCCGGGTTTATTGCTATGATCGTGACCTTCCTTTTAAATAATTACTGGTCTTTTGGCGAAAGAAAAATAGCCGGGGCGAAAAAGAAAGTGCTCGGGTTTGCCGTTTACATTATTTCTTCTTTCATACCTATAGCAGTACGTTCTAAACTTGTAGGATTTTCTGTAAGTACGTTCGGGGATACGGCGCTTGTTTCAAACATGGCTTTTTTAATTGGTATAATGTTCGGGCTGATATGGAACTTTACCGTTTATAGTAAAATAATTTGGAAAGGTAGCAAAAAAATATAGTTATGGATTATTCAATCGTAATACCCGCTTATAACGAAGCGGACAAAATATCTTCATCATTAACCCAAGCTGTGAATTTTATGAAAGCTTTTACCGGCTCTTTTGAGATTATTGTGGTCGATGACGGGAGCAAAGACGCCACGGCTTATATAGTGGAAGAGTACGCGGTAGAAAATCCCGGGGTTAGGGTGATTAGAAATCCACATAAAGGAAAAGGGTTCGCGGTTCTGACCGGAATGAACGCGGCATCCGGAAATCTTATTTACATGGCTGACGCCGATCTTTCAGCCCCCATGACGGAATTAAAGAAGCTGGCCATCTGGATTACCGATCAAAACTTTGATATCGCCATCGCGTCAAGAGAAGGGATAGGAGCAGAAAGAGTAGGAGAACCTTTTTACAGGCACGCTATGGGAAGGGTGTTCAATCTCATGATTCAGATTATTGCTTTACCCGGCATCAGAGACAGCCAGTGCGGTTTCAAACTTTTCAAAGGTTCCGTTGCTAAAGATATCTTCGGAAGGATGAGAGTTTACGGAAAAAATACTAAAGAATTGGATAAACCATACACCGGCGCGTGGGATGTGGAGGTTTTGTACTTAGCCAAGAAACTAGGGTATAATGTCAAACAAGTTCCGATAGTCTGGACTCACGTTAAAACCACGCGGGTAAGCCCTGTTCGTGACTCCATTAAAATGGGATTTGACGTCTTGAAGATAAGGCTGAACGATATTATGGGCCTTTACAACACTGCCAAGTAGCGCCCCTCATAAAAGTCATAAAGTATATATTTCGGGGTGAA
>MEWJ01000008.1 GCA_001773385.1 candidate division WWE3 bacterium RIFOXYD1_FULL_43_17
CGCACTAATTTAAAATTAGTAGATAAAGTTATTGTCCGCATCCTTAAGTGTCGGATGCTTTTGGTCTTTAAGGGACAGTATTGGTTTTTTTATTTGCCAGTCAACTCCTATTTCAGGATCGTTCCAGATTATTCCTCTGTCGGCATCGGGATTATATTCCTTAGTACATTTGTATAGAAATATCGCGGATTTACTTAGGGTCAGGAACCCGTGAGCAAACCCCGGAGGAACATATAACATATGTCCGCCTTTTTCCGTTAAGACGTCTGCTCTCCATTTACCGTAGCTGGGAGAACCTTTTCTTATGTCGACTGTCACATCCAGAACCTTTCCTTTTAGACACATGACAAGTTTCCCTTGGGCTGCGGGATCCATCTGGTAGTGAAGTCCTCTCAGAACTCCCTGAACGGAGTATGATAGATTATCTTGAACGAAATCTTCTTTTATGCCGATTTTTTCAAAATCGGTTTTTTTATACGTCTCGAAGAAATAGCCTCTATCGTCTTCAAAGACTTTGGAAATTATTAACATTGGTTCGTTAGCTTGTATGGTAAAAGGCATATTATTTTTCCTTTGCTAAATTAAGCAGGTATTGGCCGTAGCTTGACTTAGATAAAGGCTCCGCAAGTTTCAATAGTTGCTTTTTGTTTATGTACCCTTTTCTATAGGCTACTTCCTCAGGAGAGCACACAATGATGCCCTGTCGTGTCTGAAGCACTTTAATAAATGTTGCAGAGTCATATAAGGAGTCAAACGTGCCTGAATCAAGCCAGGCATAGCCTGAACCCATTCTCTCTACTTTTAGAGTTCCTCTTTTTAGGTAATCTTTTACCACGTCGACTATTTCAAGCTCTCCGCGTTCGGAATAAGTTTGTTTTTTTGCAATTGCAGAGACTTTTTTGTCGAAGTAGTACAAGCCGACTTGAGCGAAATCAGATTTTGGTTCTTTTGGTTTTTCGACAATTGAAACAGGCTTACCGTTTTTATCGAACTCAACAACCCCATATCTTTCCGGGTCTTTAACTCTGTACGCAAATACGGTTGCTCCTTCTTTTCTTTTTGATACTTTCATTAAAGTTTCTTCGAGTTTATCCCCAAAGAATATATTGTCGCCCAATATGAGCCAGACATTTTCACCCTGTATGTAATTTTTCGCAATTATGAATGCCTCAGCCAAACCTTTTGGTTCGTTTTGGATGGCATATGAGATATCCAGCCCCAGATGGCTGCCGTCACCGAAAAGTTCGATGTACCTTGGAAGGTCTTTAGGAGTGGATATTATCAATATCTCTCTCACCCCCGCCATCATTAATGTGGACAGAGGGTAATAAATCATCGGTTTATCGTAAACCGGAAGTAGTTGTTTTATTGTCGATAGGGTTATGGGGTACATTCTTGTACCGAACCCTCCAGCAAGAATAATTCCTTTCATAATAGTGTTTCTGGGCAGAATAAAGGCATAAGGCAGCACTTACTAACTGTTGTAATTGAAGGCTAAAATTGAACTTAGGCTGCAATAGAAACCCATAGTATCACCTGAGTACTAAAAACGCAAGCTTGGCATTAAGTGCCAAAAGCGCAGGCAGTGGTAGCTCGGGAGGCCAATACTAGCTATTTTCCGCGACCTTTTGAATAATCTCTAGAGTCTTTTGAGCTGTTCTGTCCCACGTAAACTCCTGAGATCTTAACTTAGCTCCGTATATTCTTTCAGGCTTATACCCGCCGTGAAATATTAGAGCTATGGAGTTGCCGATTTCTTCGTAATCGTTGGGTTGAACGTATAAAGGAAATTCGCCCCCGACTTCTTTAAAAGCAGGTATATCGGAAACTAATGCCGGGGTTTCGCACGCCATAGCTTCCAACAAAGGAAGTCCGAAACCTTCTTCCAGAGATACGCTTATAAACGCCTCGGCACCTGAAAACAGTGAAGCAAGATCGTCGTCAGACAAAAAGCCGGGGAATAATACGTTAGCTTCGACACCAAACTTTTTAGGCGCTTTATAAGATTCTTCGGCGTCCCATCCTTTTTTTCCGACGATAAGCAGGTGTGTGTCGGCCAAATCAGGATTTTTCTTAAGAGCTTCGGCGTATCCCCGCACCATTAGTGGGATATTTTTTCTCGGCTGGATTGTGGAAACGAATAAAATATATCTTTTGTCACCCAGTCCGTATTTTTTTCTTACGGCGCTGATTTCTTCTGCTTCGCGTTTATAAAAATTTTCACCGGCACCCTCGTGAACAATAGAAATTTTCGGATTGTCTTTTTCTACCCACCCCCTTTTTATTATTTCATTTTTTGTGGCCAGTGTAGGGACTATCAGGGCGTGAGATTTTTTGGCAAGATATTCCTCCGGACGTCCCAACAGCAATCTTTTTATGGGATTAACACTCTTACTCACAAATTTATATTCAAGCCCGTGAATCATACCTACGACTTTTAATTTCTTATTTCTGTAAATGGGCATAGTGTGGACGGGAGTAAAAAACACGTCCACAGGGTTTCTTTTAAGTTCTTTCGCCAAACCCGACTGTGTCCACGACACCCTGCTTTTAACAACTACAGGTTTAAATGAGTTATTGGAGTAGGTAAGTTTAGTAAAATAGTCTTTGTTTGGCTCCCCGTTGAAATATACCCTATACTCGTTGTCACGGTCTATTTTTGCCAGGGTGTTAATTAAGTTGTAAGTGTATCTTTCCGGACCGGCAGGATCTTGAACAAGAAGTCTTTGCCCGTTTATTCCTATTTTCATAGTTACATCGATTATATTACAAACGGAACATAGCGCTATAGTATAAAATGGAAGTTAACATGAAGGTGGCAATTGTATGTGATGATCTTGTACAACACGGCGGTGCTGAAAAAATAGTGGAAGCTGTATCCGATATTTTTCCTGATGCCCCAATTTATACGACCGTCGCAACCAAAAGATGGCGGGACCATTTCCTTTCAAAAAACAGACGGGTTGTAACTTCATTCCTGCAGAAATTTCCTTTTGCCGCCAAACTTAACCGCTACTATTCGGTTTGCTATTTTCACGTGTTGGCCATAGAAAGTTTTGATTTTTCAGATTACGATCTCGTGTTTTCCATTTCTTCAAGGTATGCTCACTTCGCAATTACGAATCCATCAACAAAACATATCTGTTACTTAAACACCCCCGGCCGTATGTTTTGGGAGCCGTTCGATTATTTTGAAAAAGAGGATTTTGGCGTCCCCGATTTTTTAAAAGGGACGGCGATGTTTTTTGTAAGACCGTTCATTTCTTTAATGAGACTAGCGGACGTACCGGCTATGAAAAGAGTGGACCAGGTAATATCGAATTCAAAAACCACTCAGGAAAGACTAAAAAAATACCACCGCGTTGAAAGTTCCCTAATTCACCCGTTCTACTCTCCGCCTGCGAAAGCTAAAAGTGGCGGCAAGGATAATTATTATTTAATACTTACCCGTCTTGTTTCGTGGAAGCGTGTCGATATTGCCATCCGTGCGTGTGAAAGATTGGGAAAGAAACTTAAGATTGTGGGAGAGGGACCCGATATGAAAAGACTGCGCTCACTTGCCGGTGAAAGTGCGGAATTCTTAGGTAGGGTCACCGATGAAAAAAAGTGGGAACTTTTAGCCGGTTGCAGGGCTTTAATTAATACCCAGAAAGAAGATTTCGGAATAGTACCGTTGGAAGCTATGGCTTCAGGAAAGCCCGTTATTGCGTATAAAGCGGGTGGCGCATTGGAGACGGTTGTCGAAGGGGAGACGGGTGTATTTTTTGAACAACAGACATCAGAGTCACTATCTAATTGCATAGAAAAGTTTGAAAAGATGACTTTTGATCAGAATTCATGTATAAAACGTGCGGAACAATTTTCATTTGAGAACTTCAAATGTAGTATACTTGAAAAGGTAAACGACTTGATATGTACAAAATCCTGAAAAGAATAATGGATATAGTGGGCGCTCTGGTTGGTCTTGTACTTTTTCTCCCGGTTTTCATAATTGTTTCGATATGGATTAAAGCCGTCTCGCCCAGCGGACCCGTATTTGCGGATATTCCCGACCGTGTCGGAAAAGATAAGAAACCTTTCAAGTTTATGAAATTCCGTTCTATGTTTCCCAACGCTCATGAGTATCTCGTTAAGAACCAGGAACTCTATAAAAAGTACGTGGAGAATAATTACAAACTAAATGCCGAGGAAGACCCCCGTATCATAAAAGGCGGAATTTTTTTAAGGAAATACAGCATAGATGAACTGCCCCAATTTATAAATGTTTTAAAAGGCGAGATGAGCATAGTGGGCCCGAGGGCATACTACTTTTTCGAAATCGAGGACCAGGCTCAAAAGTTTCCGGGGACGGCAGAGCTTGTCGATAAGGCAGTGTCGGTCAAACCCGGGATCACCGGACCGTGGCAGGTTACTGGAAGGTCGACAATAGGGTTTGTGGAGAGGGTAAAACTTGATGCAAAATATGCAGAGAACAGGTCGATATTGTATGATATATTGATTGTCTTAAAGACGCCGTATGTAGTTTTAACGAAAAAAGGAGCCGTTTAGTATGAATAATTCGCAGTTTTGGGGTTCGGAAAATAGTTCATCTTTCCAGCCCGGCGCAGCAGGTTATAAAGCAGGTAAGAAAAAGATCGGCAATGGTGTCGCTAAAAAGCTGGGGATCGGGACAGTAGTATTTGTTGTTGTTATCGCAATTATCGGCGTTTTTGCCTACAGCTACCTTGTTCGACCCGCACTGGCGCTTTATTCCGCTGCCAACATTTTAAAATCAGATACCGCAAAGATCGGCGAAGCTTTGCAGAACAGGGATTTAGTGGCCTTGGACGCCACCCTCAATAAAACAGAGAACAACCTGAAATCACTGAGACAGCAAAGAGAAGACAGCTTCGGCTGGGCCAAAGATAAGACAATGTTTAGAATCAACGAGTATTATGCCGACTCCGAAAGATTTATAAATGCAGGATTTTACGCAATTGAGGCTATGCGCGAAGCCGAAAAAGTGGTTTTGCCATTTGCCGACGCGGCAGGTTTAAAGGTATCGGCCGACCAGGAAGTTCCGGAGCAGGAAGGCTTGATGGAAGCATTTCAGAGTTGGATCTCGATAATGCCCGAGGTTGCGGGACAGATGGACGGAGTTATAGAGAAAGTCTCAAAAATAGGTGAAGAGCTGGAAACCATAGACACCGATAAATACCCCGAAAGCTTCAGGGGAACCCCGATAAGAGAAAATATCGTTTTTATTAAGGACACTCTGTCCCGTGCCGACGATTACGCCCCAGACCTGAAACAGGCTTTTACAATAATACCCAGAATATTAGCTGTAGGAACACCGGTTAAGAGATACATGATAATAATGCAGAATGACAAGGAAATAAGGCCTACAGGAGGTTTTATGACCAATTACGCTACGTTCAAGATTGCCAACGGTCTTCTTGATTCTGACTTTACTTCCAAGGACATGTACAGCGTAGACCTTACTTTGGACCTTATTGATGCCACATACGACTTTCCGGATCCTCCCGCGGCTTACTCCAAATACCTCTTGGTAGAAAGATGGTACGCAAGAGATATGAACTATTCTCCTGACCTCGTAACATCTATGGACCAGTTCCTGCGTTTTTATAATATGGCAGGACGAATTGACCCTGTGGAGGTAAAGCCGGTTGATGGTATTTTTGCCATAGACACACAGGTTATAAGCGAGTTGTTAGAAGTGACAGGTCCCGTTACCGTTAACGGTGTAACCTATACCAAAGATAACGTTGTACTGGAACTGGAAAGAATCGCTTCTCTGGCTCTTAAAGAACAGGCGGGAAGAAAAAGAGTTTTAGGTTATCTCATGAAGGCAATGTTGACCAACGTTTTTGAGTCCGATAAAAATCTGTGGCCCAAAATGATAGACAAGGCCGTAAGCCTGGCGGCAAGAAAACACGTTCAGGTTTATGTTTTCGACCCCGAAGCTCAGGCGCTTATCGACAAATATGATATGGGAGGCCGTATTAAGCAGGAAACTAAAGGCGACTACTCGATGGTTGTTTCAACAAACTTAGGCGGAGATAAAACAAACTGGTTTGTTAAAAAATCAGTTAACAACAAACTCGAAAAGTCCGGAGATAAATGGCTGAGGACAGTTAACATTGTCTACAAGTACGAAAATCCTGACGGTGAGTATGCTCCGTTCGTTAAACAATTTAGGGATTGGGTCAGAGTTTACGCTCCTATAGGTTCTGAATTCGTCTCGGTCGACGGCAGCGAAGACGGAACAATGACCGATCAGGAAAGTAACAGAGTTTGGTACAGCGCGTTCGTAACAGCTCAGCCCGGAGATACAAAAGAGGTCACGTTCAAGTACTATATTCCTTCCAACCTCGTAGGTGAGAAAGAATATAACCTTTACCTCCAAAAACAGGCGGGCGTGAACGGAGAAAAATATACGGTGAGCTATGGTGCAAAGACGGTTGATGTTGAGCTCGTTAACTTTAAAGAAGTTACGATCAGAAATTAAACTTACACTGTCCCAACACATTTTACGCGTATTGCCCCGCGGGATAGAATTAGCCTGATGAAAAAGATTAATACTGTTGCTGTTGTACTTAAAAGTATCAACTATAAAGATTCTGACAAAATATACACTTTACTTACTAAAGACTTGGGGAAAATATCCGCTATTGCAAGGGGAGTAAGAAAGATTTCTTCCAGAAGAGCCGGAAATTTAGACAAATTAAATCTGGTGAAAGTCGCGTTGTCCGAAGGACTTGGGGGAATGAGACAGATAGATGAGGTTTCCGGACTAAATAGTTTTAGGGGATTAAAAAATAATTACGGGCTTAGCACAAAGTGCTCTTATGTTATCGAGCTGTTGCATAAAACTACCGAAGAGGGAGGAAACTCAGAAGATGCGTTTGAGCTTTTAGTAAAATTTCTGAAGATCGCTTCCAGATTCCAGGAAAACATAGACCTTGCGGTAAGATTTTTTGAAATACATTACCTCGAACTCATGGGATATGGATTGAATACCCTTACCTGCATAAAATGTAAAAAGAATTTGGATTCTTTGGAAGGCGATTTTTACCTGGATATCAGCCACGGCGGTTTTATTTGTAGTAACTGTCCGCATACCGGATTGAAGTTTTCTCCGGAGGTAGTAAAAACGCTAAGGGATTTGTCGCAAAATAAGTTATCCCGGGTAAACGAACAGGTTATGAAAGAGCTGGGTGTTGTTACAACGGCGTTGATAGACGAGCATTTTAATATCAGGCTCAAAAGCAGAGAATTGCTTTGATTTCATAAAATCAAAGGGCGGGAACTGCTTTAGTTTATCGGAGTATGGCCGCTTAATCTTGGAAATTAACAGGGTCTGCGATATACTGGCTCTATGTCTGAAATCGCAGATCTACAGCAGAAGATTGTTTCCCTTTCTAAAAGAAGAGGCTATGTTTTTCCCGGTTCGGAAATATACGGGGGACTTTCCAACACATACGATTTTGGCCCATTGGGCGTTTTATTGGTGAGAAACATTCAGAATTCCTGGTGGGACTTTTTTGTAACCCACCGCGCCAATATTCACGGGTTGGACACCAGCATTTTAATGAGCTCCAAGGTATGGGAAGCGTCCGGACATACGGCCAGCTTCACCGACGTCCTTATAGACTGTAAAAACTGCAGATTGCGCATGAGGGCAGACCATTTGATCGAAGGATACTTTGAGCACAAAGGTGAGAAAAGAGACGTCGAAGGGATGCTGCCAGAAGAACTTTCCAAAATCATAGAAGAAAATAAAATTCCCTGTCCCAAATGCGGATTACATGACTGGACTAAATCAAGAAAGTTTAACTTACTTTTTGAAACGAACGTAGGCATCGTAACCGATTCTCAGTCAACAGTATTTTTGAGAGGCGAGATAGCTCAGGGAATGTTCGTGAATTTTAGAAATGTTTTGGACACTATGAGACCGAAACTTCCGTTCGGTATCGCCCAGTCCGGCAAAGCTTTTAGAAACGAAATAACTTTAGGTAACTTTGTCTTTAGGACGCTGGAATTTAACTTAGCCGAATTTGAATACTTTTTTGATCCTGCAAAGGACAAGTGGGTTGCTTTATTTGACTACTGGAAGGAAGAAATGAAGAAGTGGGCTATGTCTTTGGGACTACCCGAAGAAAAGATGTCATGGAGAGAACACACCGATGCCGAAAGGGCACATTATTCTGCAAAAACCGAAGACCTTGATTTCGAATTTGCGTTCGGGGTCAAAGAACTTTTCGGTCTGGCTTACAGAACGGACTTCGACCTGAGAAATCACATGGAAAAGTCCGGCGAAGACCTGAGATACACCGATCCTGAAACCGGCGAGAAAATAACCCCTCATGTCATCGAACCTACATTCGGTATCAACCGCGTGTTCCTGGCAGTGCTGTCCGACGCTTACACCGAAGAGGAGGGCAGGACCGTACTTAAACTGCCCCATACATTGGCTCCGTATAGAGCTGCGGTTTTTCCCTTGGTAAGAAATAAAGAAGAAGTTGTCGGTAAGGCGCGCGAAATTTTCGACATGCTCATTTCTGAAGGTCTTTCAGTTACTTGGGACGACCGGGGAAATATAGGTAAACGTTACTATTCCCAGGATGAAATAGGCACTCCGTTTTGCGTTACAATCGACTACCAGACACTGGAAGATGAGACAGTCACGGTCAGGGACCGCGACACTATGGAACAGGTCAGGATAGCGGTAAGCGATCTGGAATTTTATCTCACAAGACAGTAATTTTCCTATTCTTAAAAAACTTCTAAAGCAATTACCCTAAATGGCCCAACTGCGGCCAAAAAAAGGTTGGCGTAACTACGCATTTTCGGGTTTCATTTGTATTGACAATGGATACCCAGTGGAGCATATTGGTATAAATTGGTGATGAATGGTGAAAAGCACTATGAGAATGTTTCTTGGGGAATACAAGCCGAATATCACCGAAGGATCAAGAATTGCCCTGCCCAAGAAACTTCGGGACCAAATCAGAGGAGAAGAAGTAATTCTCTCCAGGGGATTTGAAAAGTGCGTATTTGTTTACGACAAAGAAGACTGGGCCACAGAGGCTCAAAAGCAAGTTGAAAATCCTATAACGGACGCAAGAACGAGGGACATTAAAAGGTATATGTACTCGGGTGCCGCAGAAGTAACTATAGACCCGCAGGGAAGAATTGTTATACCGGGCAATCTCAAAGATTATGCCGGGTTAGGCAAGAACTTAGCGGTGGTCGGGGCCGGAGACCATGTGGAAATATGGAATCTGGAAAGCTGGACTGCAAGGCTGGAGAAAATTAGCGGAGAAGTTACTGCCTGAACTTTCGGAAATGTACCACAAACCGGTCTTGCTAAAAGAAGTTTTAGAACATTTAAAAGTTAATAAAGGTGCTAAGTATATCGACGCCACTCTCGGAGACGGAGGACACACGATAGAGATCTTAAAAATGGGAGGGACGGTTCTGGGTCTGGATGTAAATCCGACCGCATTGCAGAGAGCCGTGGACCGTATAAGAGATCTTGGCCTGAGTGAAAATTTTACAGGAGCCGCCGGAAACTTTAAGGATATGGAGCAGATTGCTTCGTCCCATGGTTTCGAGAAAGTATACGGGGTGCTTTTCGACCTTGGTTACAGCACATTCGAGTTGGAAGAGGGAAACATTGGCTTGTCTTTTTTGGAAGACCAGCCGCTGGATATGAGGCTCGACGCCACGTTAGGTGTTACGGCAGCCGATTTAGTTAATGCACTGCCCGAAGAACGTCTTGCCGACATAATGTTCAACTACTCTGATGAACGGATGTCGAGAAGATTTGCTAAAGCAATAGTGGAAGCTCGTAAGTTGAAGAAGATTCAGACTACACGCCAGTTGGCGGAAATAATAAAGTCTGCCGCTCCTTCAGACTATGAGCGCGGGAGAATCAATCCTGCCACCAGAACTTTTCAGGCTCTGCGGATAGCAGTAAACAACGAGCTTGAAAATCTTGAAAATTCACTGCCCCGGGCTGCGCGTCTTCTACTGCCTGGAGGCCGAATGGCCGTGATATCGTTCCACTCGTTGGAAGACGGTATCGTTAAGCAATTCGGTCTGGACGCGCAGCCCATGTTAAAGAAAGTTGTAAAAAAACCTCTGGTGCCCACAGAGGAAGAATGCAATGAAAATCCCAGGGCAAGAAGCGCAAAAATGCGCGTATTCGAAAAATGTGCAGAATAGATAAACTAGAAAAAACACAAAAAACTTGCAACCTTATCTTTTTTTCATGCTGCGCTATATTTTTATCCAGTATTGCTGCACGTATGTACTTCTACAATGACCTTGCCGTTAAAAACAGGGATCTCAAAGGCGCATTCGACCAACAACTTGCGCTGGAAGAAGAAATCACCCTACTTAAATATCAGGATTCCGAACTTTCGTCGATGAGCTATGTTGAAGCGCAGGCTATAAAGATAGGCTTTACACCAATGAATGAACGTTTAGCGACACTGGACCTATCCTCAACCGGCCAAGTAGCTTCTCTGGCAAGGTAAAATATTCGTAGATGAAAAGTATCAGAACCAGAAAAAAAGCGTTTTTAGAATTGCGCTTAAACTCTTTGATGGGTTTCTTTTTTTTGGGATTTTTAGCAGTAGTGTTACGTTTATTCCAGATCCAGGTATTGGGGCACGAAAAGTTTGAAAAAATGGGGCAGGACCAGTATTGGACGTTTCAGGAGATATACGCCGGGCGTGGAAACATTTCCTCGGCCGACGGATATTTACTTGCTGGAACCGTAGATAACTATCTGATGTACGGTGAGCCCAAGGTTGTTGATAATAAGACACAAACTGCGCACACGTTGGCTGAATACTTGGCTTCGATAGAACCGGAACCTCCGGTGAATGCAGAGGGAAAGGCCGCCGCACTAAAGCCCGGGTTTGATTACTTCTACAAATCAATCTTTGATTCGTTGAATTTAGACCTTTTCTGGGTTCCCTTAAAGAGAAATTTATCTCATGAACAAATGCTGGAAATTCAGAAATTCGGCATCGTGGGGATCGGTTTTGAGAAGGAACCTAAGCGCTACTACCCCGAAGGTATGTTGGCCAGCCATGTTCTGGGTTTTGTAGCGAGTGACGAAAAAGGCGAAAAAACGGGGTACTACGGTATAGAGGGAGCATTAAACGAGGATCTTCAGGGAAAATCCGGAAGGATACTTGAAGAAAAGGACGCCACAGGGAATCCTATTTTAGCGGGCGGTTATAGGAAATCTAACCCTCTGCCAGGAAGAGACATTGTTTTGACGATAGACCGTTCGGTTCAGTACATGGTGGAGAGAATGATAAAAGAAGGTGTGGAGAAATACGATGCGGTATCAGGAAATGTAATAGTCATGGATCCGTACACAGGGAAAGTTATTGCAATGGCAAATTATCCGACCTACGACCCTTCCGATTTTTCGGTCGACGATTCGGAAATGGTTCAGGACGGCGAACAGGAACGTAAAAAAGCGGAAAGACGTAATCTGTCCATTCAGCAAACTTATGAACCCGGCTCCGTCATGAAACCTATGACTGTTTCGGCAGCAGTCGACCTGGGCCTGGTGACTTCTACAACTACTTTCGACGACGCGGGGCCGGTTTACTACTCTGATTACAAAGTGGATAACTGGGATTTAAAACATCACGGTGTGATTACAGTACAGCGGCTTCTCGAATTGTCCAATAACATCGGGGCAGCCTGGGGCGGGCACAAAGTAGGAACCGAAAATCTCAGGTCCTACCTGGCCAATTTCGGTTATGGAAAAAAGACAGGAATTGAACTTCAGGGCGAGGACACAGGAATTTTGCTTCCGGTTTCCGACTGGTCGGACATTGCCCTGGCAAATATTTCATTCGGTCAGGGTATTTCGGCAACCCCGCTTCAGGTGCTTAACGCATTCAACGTAATTGCAAACGGGGGAAGTTTGTATCAGCCCCTGATAATCTCAGAACTTGATGACGGCAAAAAAGTTCTGGAAATGCAACCTAAAAAGATAAGAAAGGTTATTTCGCAGGAGACGGCACAGGAAATGGTTGCTATGCTTGAAAACGCTGCCGTAAGCGGAGAAGCTAAATTTTATGTGCTTAAAGATTACAAGATTGCAGGAAAAACCGGAACCGCACAGATACCGGAAAAAGGCGGTTACTCGGCAGACAAGACTAACGCTACATTTGTAGGTTTTCTATCGGGGGCCCGAAGAATTTCTATGATAGTCAAACTGGAAGAGCCGAAGACATCGGTCTACGCATCAATGACCTCTGTACCTTTGTGGATGGACATAATGTCGGAACTGGTTAAGTCCTACGGAATCGCGCCCGACAGAATCCAGGTCGAACAAGTTTCCCAATCAAATTAGAACCCCGGCTGTTTATTTTTTACCCCGCAAATATATTGTGGACGGGTGTCCACCCCAATAAAAAAAACAGGAGCTGAAGGAGAAAAGATTGCAGAGAGATATTTACTTTCACGGGGTTATAAAATTTTAAAGAGAAATTGGTTTTGCTACGCTGGAGAACTAGACATCGTAGCTTTTAAACACAAGCTGATTTTCGTTGAAGTAAAAACACTGTCCCGGAAAGTAGGAGAAGATCCTTCAGTAATGCTTACGCGGAGAAAGAGATTAAAGTGGTATCACACGTCAAATTATTTTTTGCTGAGACACCGGTTGTTGGGTGCTGACTGGCGGTATGATTTTGTGGGAGTAATAAAAGATGGTGAAAAATACCTGCTGAAACATTATAAAAATATTTCTATTCCGTAGCCGCCTGTTCTATTTGGATTTCGTCCTCGGTTACAGCAGGAAGTTCCGTTCCTGCCAATTTGTTTTTTACCGCATCGTGAATATCAGAATAATCAGAGTCACGGGGTATAAAAACCCAAGCAGTATAGGGGCTATCGGGATACATACCCGGGTGATATATAAAAACATCATCGAGCACGAATGACTGAATGTTGTAATCGTCTTTGAAGCTGTAGAAATCCCACAAATACACGGCGTCCTCCAAAGTTAAATTTGTATCCATATGTTTTGTTACCGACTCATAGAAACCGGTTATGTCCATTGGCCAGAAAATATTTTCCTTTTTTTCAAAAGAATTAACGATTCCCCGGAGTATGAGATGCTGCCTTTTTGCCCGCATCAGGTCGCTCCCTTCGCCGTTACTTCCTTTACGCGACCGGGCGTATGTAAGTGCGCGCTCACCCGACATGTTTTCGCTGCCTTGTTCAAACGAGACCTGCATAACATCGGTATCATATTGATTCGGAAACGATATGTCCGTAAAAGAAGTTTTTATATCAACATCGACCCCGCCCATTTGGGTGACAAACCATTGAAAAGCGTCAAAATCTGCGGTTACGTACCCTTCTATCTCAAGCCCGGTTATATCTTCGTAAGCTTTTTTCAGCCCCGGCCAGCCGTATGTGACAAAAAGCGCGTTTATCTTATTGCCGTTTACCCACAAATCTCTGGGTACCGACGTTAAAAGTACGTTTTTCGTGCCTGTGTCTATGCTGACGAGTACCGTCGCGTCTGTATTATAGCCGTACTGGCCGTTGTTACGCCTTTCCAGACTGGTATCCGTACCTATTAATAGTATGTTTATTATGGGGCTTTTTTGAAAAATGCTCGGGAGGGACGGAGGTTCAATAGGTTTACTCCCTGCGAACACGCTTTCGGAGGGATTTGGTATAAGATGAACCACTTTTCCCTGTCCGCCGCCAATCTTGGTGTATATATAAAAAGCTCCGGAGGCAAGGGAAAGCGCTATTAAGAATAGAATTATCAGGGTTTTTTTGAACATAGAGCAATTCTATTAATATACCAGCAAAATAACCTGACCTCCACGGTGTGATTTTTGGCCTATCTGACGGGATCAAGAAAAGTATTGAACAGCGAGTCCCTTTTCTTGTACTATTAGCCTATGCCAAAGAAAGTTTTATTTGTAGAAGACGATGAAGGTTTTTTTAACATCTTTTCTGTTCCTCTGAAGATGAAAGGGTATAACGTTGCTCATGTAGCCGAAGGCTCCAGGGCGATGGATTTTATTCTTCAGGAAAAGCCTGACCTGGTTCTTATGGATATAATACTGCCGGGTATGAGCGGGCTCGACGTTTTAAAAGAAATGAAGGAGAACATAGACACCAAAGACATCAAGGTTGTCATGCTGACCAATTTCGGAAACGACGAAAATATCAAGAAGGCTGTTGAATACGGCGCCGAAGACTACTACATGAAATACAACGTTGTACCTTCGGAGTTACCCGAGAAAATTGCCGTTCTCCTGGGGGAAACTCCCGATTCCGGCATAGTAGTAACGGGATAAAAGCTAAATGGAATCTTACACTATATGGCTCA
>MEWJ01000009.1 GCA_001773385.1 candidate division WWE3 bacterium RIFOXYD1_FULL_43_17
AATAGGCATCGGCTTTTGACAGATTTCTTCCACACTGGGGGCAGTTTCTCGACATCAAATAAATTATAACAGCTTAAGGCCTAAAGGTTATCAATTCTCCAAACCGTCGGATTTGGGTTCGAGTGCTTTATGCGACAAACTGATCTTCCCTTCAGGACCGAGTCCTATTACTTTAACTTTTACTTTATCTCCGGGTTTGTACCAATCTTCAACTTTTTTGACGTATGAATTGGTTATTTCACTGACGTGCATCAAACCTACTCTGCCCGGTAATATCTCAACAAGGGCGCCAAAGTCCAGGAGGTCTTTGACTACGCCGTCGAATATTTCGCCCGTTCTAAGTTCTCTTGTTAATCCGTCTACTATCTTTGCGGCTTTCTGAACATTTTCCATCTCAACCGCAGATATTATTACGGTTCCGTCCTCTTCAATGAAGATCTCAGACTGGGTAGTTTCCTGTATTTCCTTTATGACCTTTCCACCGCTTCCGATTACCATTCCAATCTTTTCGGGGTTAATCTTAATCATTGTGGTCTTAGGTGCATACTTGGAAACCGTATCTTTAGGAGCGGTTATCGTCTTTTCCATTTCATCCAAAACTTTCATTCTGGCTTCTTTGGATTGAGCGATGATATCTTTAAGGATTTCTACCGGAATTCCCTTTATTTTCATGTCGGCCTGAATGGCTGTGACACCGTTTCTTGAACCGGTCATCTTAAAATCCAGGAATCCATAGGCATCTTCAAGGTAAGCCAAATCGGTCATTATCTTGTAGTTGCTGAAATCATCGGTTGTTATAATCCCTACTCCCACACCGGCTACCATTTCCTTAATAGGGACACCGGCGTCCATTAATGCGAGTGTTGAACCGCAGGTAGCAGCCATCGAAGATGAACCGCTCGAAGAAAGCACTTCAGAAACGAGAAGTACTGTGTAAGGAAAATCTGTCTGGCTGGGTATAACAGCCTTCAGGGCTTTTTCAGCCAACATTCCGTGACCTACTTCTCTGGATTTAGGAGCGCCCATTCTACCCGTTTCTCCTGTCGAGAAAGGAGGGAAGTTGTAATAGTGGATGAATCTCTTATTGAATTCTCCGTACATATTCTGTACCAAAAGCTCCATTGAAGGAGAGCCTAATGTACAGACAGTTAAAGCCTGGGTTACACCTCTTGTGAAAAGAGCGGAACCGTGGGTTCTGGGCAAAAGACTTATTCTGGAACTAATGTCCCTTACGTCATTTACGCCTCTTCCGTCAGGTCTTTTTCCTTCATCAAGAATTAAATGCTGGATTGATTTCTTTTCCAGTTCATCAAGTGCCATTACCATGTCGGCTTTTTTATACTTACCCTCAAGCCCCGTGAAGACCTTAGCTTTCATCTCTTCCCTTTTATCTTTGAGTTCGGTCTTGTCGAATTCCATTCTTATTATCTTTTCTAGGGTTTCTTTCGCAATTGCAGATACGTCTGCAAGTATTTCTGCGCTTACGGTCTTAGGTTCATATTTATAAACCGTATGCTCGGGATTTACTTCCATTGCAAATTCTTTTATTAGTTTGAATACCGGATCAGCTCCGTCGCGTGCGAAATTAATTGCACCGAAAATATCATCCTCGGGCAAAATATCGGCTTCAGCTTCGACGGCCAAGAATTTCTTCTGATCGCCTACGAAGGAAATCATCATATTTAACTTGGAACTGTCCTCTATAATAGTGCTGCTAGGATTCAGTATGTAATTTCCATCAACTTTTCCGACTCTTAAACTGACCATAGGTCCATCCCAGGGTAGTTCGCTGGCTGCCAAAGCTGCAGAAACCGCTGTCATCGCTGTAAATTCAGGATCGGCGTCAACATCGAGTGACAAGATAGTAGCAACCACCTGTACTTCATCCATGTATTCTTTGGGGAACAACGGTCTGATAGCGTGATCAATCAACCTTTTGCTGATTATTGCTTCATCGGTTGCTCTTCCGTCTCTCTTAACAAAGCGGGACGATTTTATAGTTCCGCTCGCATACAACTTTTCCTCATAATTTACTGTTAACGGGAAAAAGTCTATGTCCGGCATTGGTGCACTGTGCACCACTGTAGCCAAAATAACTGTATCCCCATACGAAGCTTTTACAGCCATATCGGCCTGTATAGCAAGCTCACCAGTTTCGAGAACAAGGTTTCGCCCTGCGAAATTTATTTCTTTCTTTACGATTTTATTCATTTTTTGTAAGCCGGGTGATAAATGTGGGGATTAAGACTTAAAATATTACGCACATACTGCTTGTGCCCAATACATTAACTCCTAATCCTGATCTAACGTCCGGTCTTAAAACTTAATTACTACGGTCTGACTCTAACTTACTTAGAAAGCTCCAACTTTTCAGAAACAGAAGTAAATCTTTCCTCATCCTTCTTTTTGAGGTAGGAAAGAAGCCTTCTTCTCTTATTGACCATCTGAAGCAACCCTCTTCTTGAGTGGTTGTCCTTCTTGTGGGCTTTCAGGTGCGAAGACAGTTTCGTGATCTTCTCGTTCAAAAGCGCAATTTGAACTTCCGGAGATCCGGTGTCGGCATCGTGAAGCCTGTTGGTCTTTATTATAGTTGCTTTTTTGTCTTTATTTAAAGCCATAACCAAGATGAAATCCTATCAAAAAAGGCTTATAAAATCAAGGTTTTTCTTTGTTATTTAGCGGGAAATGCCCGTTGTGAGGGCCTTTGCGGAACGCTGATCTATGACAAGACCCCACTTCGGAGCTTTGTTCAACATAAGCAGGGATAAGCTCTCCATTGAAGCATCAACAAGGTATACGGAGCCGAATCTGGTATTCAGTGAGTTATTGTCTATATTCAGTACCTTTGACTTGGTTATCTCGATCGAAAGCTGCTCTTTTAACGCGCCTGTGTCGTCGGGACTTTGAACTCCCACAGTGATGTAAAGGTCGAAATCAGGCCCTGTTATCTCGGTTTTCACTTTGCTAAGGTCAAAATCTCTGTTCACAGGTGTCAGGTAGAAATAGAGTGTATCATTTTCGGTTGTGTAGTTAACCTTTGAAGCAGTAGTACCGGAGTAATCAATAGATACAACCAGGCTTCTGTTGCCCATAGAAGTGCTTACGTTTACACCTTCAGTTATACCCTCAAGTCCTGCCGGAACTGTACCGGGGTATAGAATGGAGGCATCTTTGCCGAGGGAGGAGAGCATTCTATATAAACCTACTGCTGCGGCAAAAGAGTCAACTCCGTCAACAACAGAAGGTATAATACCCACTTTGCGGGCGGTTGTTAACATTTCCTTAATTTTTGTGTCTAAATCGAATTCAGGCATATATATAGCGCGAATTTTGGGGTATTCCCCAAAAAAGAATACACTTTTCTTCGCGACAGGAGATTGTACAACACATAACCTATATAGTCAAAAGGGGGTCAAAGGAGGGGAAATGGCTAAAAATGAGGACTTAACGAACTTCCATCCACATACCGACGGCGACATTCTCAAAGTGTGGCTTTAACATAACCCCGCACTCAACATCCTTACCGATAAGCTTTACTTCTTCCTGGCCTTTATGGAGGGATTTTATTGTTCCGGTGTATAGCGGGATGTCGTCGGAGGTAACGTCGGAAGGATCTTTGTCATAAACGGATACGCGGCCTCCTGATTTAAGAGCTCCGGCTAAAACTTTCGTACCTACAATAACGTCTCCCGAAGGAAGTTTGAAAAGTTTGATGACCTGACCCCTGCCTTTTATTTTGGATTCGGCTTCGACTGCCGTACCTTCGAGAATATTTTTTGCGTCGTCGATAAGATCGTAAATTGTCAGGTAAGTTTTAACTAAAACTTTGTTGCTCTCAGCTACACTTGCGGCCGAGGAAGGAAACCTTATGTTAAAACCGAGCACTATTCCTCCTTTTGCACTTTGGGCAAGCATAACGTCTGATTCGGATATGTCGCCTGTGCCACAGTATAAAAATTTCAAAGCATAGGTTGCCCCAACAGATGAAGATATGAGATCGGCCAGGCTGCTTTTCACAGCTTCTAATGTACCCTGTGTGTCTGCTTTAAGAACGACGGCAACGGTTTTTTTAGCATCCTTACCTATTATTTCAGTTTGATCTTCCTGTACGGCAAGTTCTGCGAGGTCACTTCCCTCATCTACAATCAGGTCTCCTACACGGGGAACTTCACTGAAGCCCAATATTTCAACAGGAGTGGACGGACCGGCAGACTGAATAACAACTCCTTTATCGTCCGTCATAGCTTTCACTTTGCAGACGTAACCTCCGGAAACTATCTTATCCCCGAAGTTTAAGGTGCCGTTGCGCACGATACATGAAACTACCACACCTTTTTTTCTGTCCAAACGTGATTCTATTATTACAGCTTCCAATTCACCGTCAGGATCGGCTTTAAATTCATGCATTTCGGCTACCGTAAGTATTGCGTCTAGCAGCTTATCAATGTTCTCACCGTTTTTAGCTGATACTTCCACGCTGATACATTCACCGCCCCAGTCTTCGACCAGGATATTTTCAGAAGCAAGTTCCTGCTTTACTTTCTGCGGGTTGGAACCGGCCTTGTCTATTTTATTTATTGCGACAATTATAGGAACTTTTGCGGCGAGCGCATGAGAAATTGCCTCTTTTGTCTGAGGTTTTACACCTTCATCCGCAGCAACGACCAGGACAACAATATCGGCAGCCTTGCCACCCCTTGCTCTCATTTTCGTAAACGCCGCGTGACCGGGAGTATCGATAAATGTTATTTTTTTATTTTTAT
>MEWJ01000010.1 GCA_001773385.1 candidate division WWE3 bacterium RIFOXYD1_FULL_43_17
CTCCTTCGCTACCTGTCCCGGTTCCTATTGAAGAAGCTCCTGCTGAGGTTAAAGAGGCTTCGTAGACTGTTTCTTCTTTGTTTACCGTAACGATATTTACGTTAGTAAGCTCTTCAGCTTCCACATCTGAACCGTTGCCTGCAGAGTCAAAGGCACGTACCGCGAAGTATTGTCGGTGAGCACATCTTTCGCCGGCGACCTCCTCGGTAAATGTTTTCTTTTCATTAGAACCCATATCGAAGGTTCGTATTCTGCTACCGGGGCCTGCAGTGAATTCTTTTTCGTCAGACATGTAAACTTCGACGTAGTCGGTCTGGCTGTCATCGGCTGTTTTTAGAGTTATTTCGTATTTGCAGTCGGATTTTCTGTCGACTTCGATGTATTTGGGTTTATCAGGACCGTCATTGTCGTAAGTGGTTGTGACTTCCTCGGTCACCGCAGATCCTTCTGCTTCCTCTGCTATAACGGTTACCTTGAACTTGTAAGTGCCGGTACCTTCCAGAACAGCATCGGTTACGTTACATATGTTAGTTCCACCATTCTCGTTAAAATTAGAGTCTGAAATTGTCTGAAAATCTTCCCATCCCGAACTAGGCCCGTCTTTAGAGCATACCGCAGTAAGATTTCTGTTCTCACCGGACGCGTCCATTACCACGAAGGTTATTTTGAACGGTTCATTAAAGCTGGACTCAGGGTCTTCTATACGAACCATCAAAAACGGATCCGCAGTTGTCTCAGCAAATACTTTGCCCGGAATCAACGCACTAACGAAGAGTAAGATTGGTAAAACCAACAAGGCTTTCTTTTTTCTCGACAATGTAATCATAGATACTCCTAAAAGCATTACTGCTAAGGCAGAAACCAATATTGTTGTGTCAGATCCCGTTGCAGGAAGTCTGATTGTAGATGTTCCAAGCACTTCCTCTTCTATCTCTTTTTCATCTACCTCTGCTTCGGCTTCAGGAGGTGTGTTTGGGGTTATAACTGCTACGTGGGTGCCAACGAATATATCATTCGAGTAGTTTAAGTCGCCTTGGTTTACAGCTTGAGCGAACACCAGTAACGGAGAGTCAAATCCATTCAAAGCTACCAGAGTGGGACCCTCGTCCCTCACTTCGTTATCTCCCCAGTATGCTTTGGCCCATGCTATATCCCTGTAATCTCCTTCGTCAACACCCGGCTGTATTTCAGTAAGGTAGGTTAGCGTTATGATTTCTCCGTCAGAAATATTTCCTACCGGCCAGTATCCTGGAGAAGCATAGCCATAAATTCCGCCATTATCTGCTATATCCTGTTCCACATCTCTTTCCAGGATGGATGACGATGCATGCCAAGAACCTGTAAGGAAATCAAATCCTTCTGAAGGTAAATCTATAACCAGCAAGTCAGTAAGCGACGCGCCTTCTGCCTTCACTATTATCGTGAACAACACTTCGTCACCAATTTCTTCAGGCGGAGTGCTGTTGTTAAACTTTGATATTGTTAGACTCACGACCCCAACTGTTTGACTATCCTGGTCTGTCCCAGTTGACTCGTCATCATCAGTCACTGTAATTTCCGCCGTATTTTCGTACGTTCCTACTTGCGTGTGTGTGGTTGTGTATTGGCAAGAAATATTAGCGCCTGCAGCCAATGAAGTACCGATTAAATCCAGACATTGCTGCGAAAGAGCATTGGTATCTGTTAATGAAGTGATTGTGACGGTTTCTTGTGAGTTGTTAGTTATGTTTAGCGTAAATGTGAATTCTCCTCCGGGAAGTGCTAGTGCCTCCTCATCAACCGTTTTTTCTATATCAACTACCGGAGTAACGTTCTCAAATGTGACTGTTTCATCATCATCGTCAGTTGTTTGAGTTCTGTCGTCATCTACCGCAGTTGCAGTCACCACGTTGTAATGAGATAAAAGTAGGTCTGACGACAAAAACACAGTGTGAGTACAAGAGTAACTTCCTCCTACTAGAATTGTTTGAGGTACTACGCAAGTCCCCTTTCCATTAAGATCTCCGAATTCTGTATCGTTAAGGCTGGTTAACGTAACATCTTCCTGACCAATATTTTCAACTAGGAATGTGAATGTAACGTCGGCTCCGGTTTCAGGAACTGATGTAGGATTGGCCGTTTTAGTAATTCTGATTGAGGGTGCAACGTCCTCGAATGTCACGGTCTCGTCATCGGTTGCACTATCAGTTGTTCCGTCGTCATCTTCGGCAACAGCTGTTACTACGTTGTAATGATCTGCTAACGAATCTGAAGATATGTTTAATGTGTACTCACATGTGTAACTACCGCCCATTAATATTGTCTGTGGGACCGAACAATCACCTACCCCATCTAAATTGTTGAATACTGTGTCTGTGAGTGAGGTCAAAATCACATCTTCTGGTCCGGTGTTTTTAACAGTGAATGTGAATGTAACATCGACTCCGGTTTCAGGAACTGATGTAGGATTGGCCGTTTTTGTTACCTCAATTGTTGGAAGAACATCCGTGAAACTAACTGTAGCGTCATCAGTATCGGTAGCTTCAGTATTGTCATCATCTACAGCTTTACCTGTAAAAGTATTGGTGTGATCTGCCCCTTCGTAATCTCCTTCGACCTCTTCGGTGATTGAGAACGTACAAGATGCATTAGCAGCAAGTACCGTGCCCACGTGACAGTCAGCGTCACCGGCAAGTATGCCGTACACAGAGTCGGAAAGACTTGTAATAGTAACTGGTTCTTCGCTGCTTGTGTTTTTAACAGTGAATGTGAATGTAACATCGGCTCCGGTTTCAGGAACTGATGTAGGATTGGCCGTTTTTGTTACCTCAATTGTTGGAAGAACATCCGTGAAACTAACTGTAGCGTCATCAGTATCGGTAGCTCCTCCAGCAGTCGCCGTTACAAGGTTAGTGTGAACAGAACCCGGCGCGCCAGATAAATTCTTTGTGAACTTACATTCGTAATAATTACCTGAGGAAATGGGCTGCGGAACAGAGCAATTACCCTGGCCACTTAAGTTCCCGAACGTGTCATCAGTCAGCGATGTTAACTCCACTGAAACCAAATTCGGATTTTCAACCTTTACGGTATATTCGACATCTCCGCCTGTTTCAGGAACTGTTGTCGGATTGGCAGTTTTGATGACATTAATACTTAACTGTGTGTTTGTAAATGTACACGTGATGGTTTCTCCAGGGTCTAACTCTAAATCAGCAATTATTTCAGTATCCTGCACAGAACTTACACAAGAATAGCTAGTGCTCCAACCTGGCACAGGCACCTCGGAAACAGAATAATTTCCTGTGGCTAGTTCCTGATTATTTGGGGAAGCACCGTCGGTAAGACTGAAATCAATATAAGTTCCTCCCCCAGCATCAAAATTAAAACTTTGGGTATTCCCGAAAGGTACTGTTACCTTATCTACAATAATATGCCCAGTGCGACGAGTATTAGTAAAAGTACATGTAATAGTCTCTCCAGCTTGAAGACTAAGGGCACTAGCTACTTCAGTGTCCCCTTTGGTCGAAACACACGTGGCACTAGTTAAATCCCAGCCTGCTATAGAAGTTTCTGTGATCGAGTATGTACCCGCAGACAAACCACCAACTTCTGTACCACTATCCCATTTTTCCCCGTCCGACAATGTAAATGTTTCTGTAGCTGCGCCACCAAGTGTAAAATCGAAATTCCCCGAAGATGCATCTGGATTGGTTTCTTTTTGCACAATAATCTGACCAGGAACAGGAACAGGTATATTAAAGTCTAAAGAAGTTTTGCATTTCGCTTTGGTTTCCGGAATGGTACCTTGGGGATTTGTACAAACACTGTTATCGCTGTTACTCCAAGAAGTTACAATAGGAACATCGAGCTGACCATTAAAATCTACATCGGAGCATAACAGTGTCAATCGTCCAATAAATGCGTTATCTACGTCCGGAGTGCTGGAAGTGTTTTCTACGTCACCGCAACTATCGTTATCGATATTAAACCCCGGAGAGTTTGTCGGCAGATTAGCGACTGCGCAAGCACCGGAATATGAGCCGTCATGATTAGGATCACCGTCCGTAGAAATCCATACACCTATATCGTATCTATCTTGTGCATTGTTCTTGAGATCGACGTACAAGTCAAATGTTGCGTAGTCTGTGGGTGACGTGCAACCGTCCACAATAACGGCGGTCGGCCCAGCAAGCTCAATATCATTTGAGGTACAGTTAAGATCGTTGTACTGGTCTGTAACATCTAGGATACAACTATTACTGCCTCCTTCAAATAAGCTATTAGTTGAAACTAAACTGGCATTCCCCAAGGTGAATTCCGGCACCTTAATACTGAAGTGATCTAGATCCAAACCTTCGACTTTTTCTTCGCTTTGTTTTATTTTTTCAGTAGCTACTCTTTCAATATTTTCTGCTTTAACCCCATCACTTAAAACCTCATCAGTTGACTTATCTATAGAGAAAATACCAGCCTCAACCCCCTCCGGTTTCGGCAAAGTCAAATCATACTCGAACTCACCGTTAACCATATCGGTCGTAATATCGTAAGCGAACTCAGCGTCAGTCTTAAATTCTTCAGGCAAATTCAAGTCTGAGACCTTAACTTCCTGAATCCTCAAAACCGATCTGTCATCTATATTTTTAGGTAGACAAGAAAAAGTAACGGATACTCCTTCTTCCTCTGGGAAAATATATTTAACCCCCAGCTTCACTGGTTCTTTAGTTTCTGCATAGCCTTTTTCAGAATCTACAATCCACTCATCGCTTGAACTGTTCACAATTTCCGCACCGTCCGCTAAACATTCCTTTTCGTTCTCAACGACTGCTCCTTCAATCTGTTCAACCAAAGGGTCCACAACATCTGAAGTGTCAGTAATAATTTCAATCGCTGGGGCCGAATCTACCAAAATAGGTTCGACCGGTGTTACATCTTCCGGAGAAGATTCCGCAACGCCTTCCGGTCTGTAGTCGCTCACTCCATCCGGTAAAATGTCTTCCTGTTGAGTTTCGTCGGTCGGAAGTTCAGATGACGAAGTTTCAGCCGACGGTTCAGTAGTCGTCTCCGTAGTAGCTTGGTCTTCTGTTGAGGTTCCTAACACTTCTTCCGTCACCGAAGTTTCGGCAACAGCTTCCACCGTTACCGATTCCTCAGCCGGCGTTGACTCTTCCGTAGAAGCACTCCCCTCCGCTGAAGCTGTTTCTCCGCTCGGTTCTTCACTTGGAGCATCGCTTGGCTCCTCGCTCGGTGTAGTTTCCTCCACAGCCACACCTACCTCTTGTGCGTATGTAGTGTACTGAAGAGAAACCAGAAATGGGCTGGAAGTATTTACAAGAAGCGACAGAATACCCACGTACGAATAAAGCGTCTTTAACGTAGCCTGTTTTATTCTTAAATGCATTTTTAGCTTCATAAATTTG
>MEWJ01000011.1 GCA_001773385.1 candidate division WWE3 bacterium RIFOXYD1_FULL_43_17
GCGTAACCCTCTTTCACGAGAGTCGTAGAGGAAATCTATGACTCTCAGCTTAAACGATCACACTAGGCTTAAAACGATATCTCACGATATCTATATATAGATTAACATTTATGGAAAACAAGTCAAAGGAAATGTGATGTGCGCAGTGCCTTTAAATAGGCAACTCAGGCCGTCACACCGAGCAATTTAGTTAATATACCAACAACGGGCAACACAATTTTTTGGAAAGAATTTGTAAAGATAAATGCGACCAAAATTATTATCCCGTAGGGCTGCATTTGGTACCACTGTAAAGCTAAGTTATTAGGCAATAAACCGCCTACGATTTTAAAACCGTCCAGAGGATGAAAGGGCATCAGATTGAAAACTCCCAGCATAAGGTTATAAAAAACCAAAGAGTACAACACACTCCCAATTTGAAAACCAGGATTTAGAAATTTCAGGACCGCCGCCGTTATTATAGCCAGCATAAAGTTTGACGCCGGACCTGCCAAAGCAATCAATGCTGAGTCTCTTTTAGGATATTTTAGGTTCAGGGGGTTAAAAGGCACCGGTCTTCCCCACCCAAATCCCGCAACCACAAGAAGAAGCATCCCCAGCGGATCTATATGCGCTTTAGGGTTCAAGGTCACTCTTCCAAGCTGTCTGGCAGTAGGATCTCCCAGCCTGTCGGACACCCAGGCGTGTGCAAACTCATGCACCGAAAGGGAAATTACCAGTGCAACCAGTATGACTGCAAAAAAGGCGGGTTCTTGAAAAAGCAAGTTCAACATGTTGGGAATTATACCACCGCCGGGACGGGGTAACGCGTCAAATACCCGCAAAATTGTTGTCCACTAGGCCAAAAAATGCTAGAATCCTGAACGTGGACAAGGTGCAAAATTTCTTGGTCTCTTCATACGAAGAACTCAAAAGGGTTACGTGGCCCTCTAAAAAGGACACTATCCGCTTGACTGCCTATGTGATAGGTGTTAGCTTTGGTGTCGGCCTATTTGTGATGTTTCTGGATTTTATATTTGCACAACTGTTAACCTTTTTGTTAACTAACTAAAAATGGACGAACAAAATAAAGACACAACCGAAAATACGGAAAATACCGACGACGCCGGTAAAACACAGGAAGATAACGTCATTGTAGTAAATGGTGACGTCTCTCCTCTGGCTCATTGGTATGTCGTACATACTTACTCCGGACACGAAAATAAAGTTGCTATAACGTTAAAACAGCGCGCGGAAGCAGGCGGATTTACGGACAGAATTTTTAAAATATTTGTACCTCACCAGCAAAAAATAGTGGTGTCTGAAGGAAAAAAGAGATCCGTTGAAGAAAAACTTTTCCCCGGATACATGATGGTTCTTATGTCAATGGATGACGACAGCTGGTACATAGTGAGAACTACTCCGGGTGTTACGGGATTCGTGGGCATGGGCACCACACCTACACCGTTGGCAGAATCCGAAGTTAAAACTTTGATGAAATTTGCTAAAATGGAAGCTCCTAAGTTTGAAGCAAAGTTCAGCGTAGGAGACTCAGTCAGAGTTAACGAAGGACCGTTCAAAGACTTTTTGGGAAAAGTTGATGAGGTTAACGACGAACAAGGTAAAGTAAAGGTACTCGTGTCAGTATTTGGCAGAGAAACACCTTTGGAGCTGGACTTCACTCAGGTAGTGCAATTGTAATTTATTAATAAAAGAGGATTTTTAAAATGGCAGAACCAAAAAAAGGTAAAAAAATAAAAGCGATAGTTAAACTGGCAATTCAGGGGGGTAAAGCTAATCCCGCTCCTCCGGTGGGTCCGGCTCTCGGACAGCACGGTGTGCCTATCATGGAATTTTGTAAGGAGTTTAACGCCAGAACTTCAGGTACTCCTGATGACATAATTCCTGCAATTTTGACAGTGTACGAAGACAGGACATTCACATTTATCACTAAGACACCGGTCACCGCTCACCTAATCAAAAAAGCTCTTAAGACACAAAAAGGCAGTGCCGTTCCCAATAAACAAAAGATAGGAGTATTGACCAGAAAACAAGCGGAAGAAATCGCGGAGATTAAGATGCCGGACCTCAATACTAAAAATCTAGGACAAGCTGTGAAAGTTGTAGAAGGTACCGCACGTTCAATGGGCGTGGATGTGGAGAAATAAAAAATCATGGAACTAATGGAAGCAATTAAAAAAGTCAAAATGTCATCCAAGGAAAAATTCGACGCTTCTGTCGAGGTTCATATAAACCTTGATCTGGACTCAAAAAAAATGGAGCAACCGGTAAGATTTTCGCTCACACTACCCCACGGAACCGGTAAAACTAAAAGGGTAGCTGTTCTGGCCAGCAAAAAGATAGCGGGCGCAGACCTGGAATTGAAAGAATCTGACATAGAATTGATACAAAAAGGCCAGATAAAGCCGAAGATTGACTTTGACACTCTCGTAACTGAACCTGCTTTCATGCCAAAACTTGCCAAAGTTGCTAAAATTTTGGGTCCTGCAGGCGTCATGCCTAATCCTAAAACAGGGACAGTTTCTGACGACCCTGAAAAAGCGGTTAGTGAGATTAAGAAAGGCCGCTTGGATGTTAAAACAGAAAAAGATTTACCGATGATACACACTGTGATAGGCAAAAGGTCTTTCACTGAAGAACAACTGTCAGAGAATTTCATCGAACTATACAATGCATTAAAGCAAAACAAACCCACCAAAGCCTCGCCTGAGTGGGTAAAAAACATCTTTATCGCTACTTCAATGGGTCAGTCTGTGATAGTCGACCACACAGATTTATAAGCTTTCTTTAAATATACAGAGTCCGGGATTAATCAAAAAGTTTGCTCGTTATATACCCACGTACACGCTTACCTTATTAGACATCGCGTAAAGGATACCTTTATCTATGTCAAACTGCCGCTCTGTCTCTTTTCCTGTGTCAACTATGACATATTTTGAAATAAGGGTAATAAAATTGGCGTGGTACGGCAGTATGTCAAATCTTCCCCTTAAGTTGAATGAAGTTACGGTGTTTGCAGTACCCTCAAACAAAACTTTTTCTCTCGTTCGAACGCTTATAGATAGTAATGTAGTGTTTTCATCTGTCATATAATGATTATTTGCTATTTATTTCGTCAATAGAGCCGATATTCATAAATTTATCCTCAGGTACGTCATCGTAATTACCATCCATAATATTCTTTACTCCTTCTACCGTTTTGTCCACTGTGACATACGTGCCTGCGCGGCCTGTTTGCGCTGACGCAACATAGAAGTTTTGCGTCATATAGTTCTTTATCTTACGTGCTCTTTGATACAACGTCCTGTCATCATCTGATAATTCCGATTCGCCAACTAATGATACGATACGTTCTAATAATTCAGCTTTTTTTAGCAAAGACTTCGATGCTGTCGCGACATAGTAGTGTTTAGGAGTAACATTGTGTGGATTTAAGGCATCGGAATCTGATTGAATGATATCTACTGCAGGAAGTCTACCCTCGCGATAGGCATCCCTTGAAAGTACTATTGAGGAGTCGAGGTAGCCAAACACTGTCTGAGCCGCCGGGTCGAACAAGTCATCTTCAGGCAGGTATATTGCTTCTATAGCTGTCACTGATTTTCCTTTTTTGGCGACTAGTCGTTCGTGGACACTGGCCATTTCCGAGTTTAGTGTTGCCTGGTATCCGTCCTCAGAGGGAATATTGTTCATAAGCAGAGACAACTCGCTTCCTGCTTGAGCGAACCTAAATATGTTATCCACAAATAATAGAACATTTTTTCCGTAGTCATCCCTAAAGTACTCAGCAACAGCTGCTCCGGCGAATGCCGTTAAAAACCTTGTGGCCGGACTTTCACCCATAGCGCCGAACACCAGGGAAACCGAAGGTAGTACATTCGTATCTTTTAATTCGTTGAACAGCTCGTGACCTTCTCTGGAACGTTCTCCGACGCCACAAAAAACCGATACGTTATTTTGAGGATCTTTATTAATAATGTTGTGAAGTATTTCTGTAAGTAGCATTGTTTTACCTACCCCAGAGCCACCAAATAAACCCACCTTCCCTCCTTGCACAAGAGGCGCATACAGGTCAACGATTTTTATACCTGTTTCAAGAAACTTCAAATCCGCCACGGTATCGGCGTAAGAAGGGGATTCGTTAAATACGGGGTTTAGTTTGTCATATTTAATCTCACCTAGTCCGTCTTTGGGTTCGCCGAATACGTTCATGACTCTACCCAATATACCGGCACCCACCGGAATTTTCAGCGACTCCCCGGTATCGCAAACTATGTCTCCTCTTTTGACCGAGCGAACCTTGGAAAGTCCTATACAATAGAAACGGGTATTATCAGAAGATTTCATTACCTGCATCTTAATTGTAGGGTCCTTCTCAAGCACCAGCACATCTCTGAGCCGGGGTCTGGGGTCTGTCATAAATTCAACCTCTATGACAGCCTCTGTAACACTTATTACTTTGCCTTTATTAGTTATTTCCATAATCCGCCTCCTGCTAAATTTCCCTGGATGCCTGAGTTAATTGCCCGGTGCTGCGCTTTTTTAACGTCGAAATCGATACGGCCAATCTTTTGGTTGATGTTGGCAGCGGCACTATCCAAGCTCACCATTCTCGAAGCAAACTTGCTGAGACTGGATTCAAAAAGGGCTTGTTCAAAAATCAATGACAAAATCTGCTTTTCGAAATACTCCGCAACGTTTTTTATATTAGGCTCGAAAAGGAACGGGACGTTGTACTCCTCAGCGCCTTCGGTAATTTTCAAAACCTCTCCTGTCACATGCGTGCTCTTAGCTTCCTGAGAAAGAATACTTCTAAAGACTCCGTGATAGACTACAACTTCGGAGTAAGAAGACACATGGCTGACCACTCCCTTTAAAGCCCTTTCGTCCACACCGGTATCCGATATTTCAAAAAAAGTGTACGGACGGTTCCCGTTCGAAGCGTCGTACAGGTTTTTCCCGAGCCTGCCCGCAACGATAAGATCGGCGTCTTTATTTTTAGCAGCATCTGTCATAAATAGGTCAAACGTTTTTCTAATAATATCTCCATACAACCCGGTGTTGGAAGATAAAAACACCAATGCAGTTTTACCGTTAGTATTTAAAATCTCTTCTTTGTTGCCTTTCTTAACGTTCTTTTTAAAAACCCTGTATGAAAAGGCAATATAGGCAAAGGCCTCGTTCAGTCCCTGCATAAATTCACGCCTCTTTAGAACCGACTTTTTAACCTTCCTCATTCTAAGCGCGGAAATCTCCTCATAGGCCTCAACCATTGTTAAGAATTCCCCGAGAGATATTAGTTCTTCTTTAAGTTCTTTTATACGTTTCATAGTTAAATTACGGTTTTATCTAATATAGCAAGAATATCCTTGTACTTAGCACTCACCTTGCCCAATAGCTGGTTGAAATCTGAGCACGAATTTATTATTTCGTCTATGCTGGTCTTAAAATTTGGCTCTTTATCATACAGTTTCTGCGCTTGTACGATATAAAATTTGATTTTCCCCTCCGACTCCTCTTTCAAAATTCCTGTCCAAATGAGTGTAAATAGCACAATTTGCACATTAATAGATAATATTTCTTCCAATGCCTGGTCAAAAAAGAAGTTAATGTTATTGCCCATTTCAAGCGTTGATTTTATTCCTTCGTTTATTTCTGCACCGAAATGAATGAATCTCTCCGTTTTGCTGTGAAGAACCATGAAACTGGACAATTCCCTATTAATGCCCCAACGCACCTTGCTCTGAGTCTGCCTTCCTACTCTGGTGACGGACAAGAAATAATTGATGGCGGGTCGTTTACCCGCCTTGTACAAATCCTGGTCGAAAAAGATATGACCGTCAGTAATTGACATCAAATTTGTCTGTATATAACCCGAAATATCTCCCCCGATAGTTTCACAAACCGGCAAGCAGGTGATGGCCGCAGTTTTTCCGTCAGGTAGTTTGTAGTTCCCTGCTCTTTCCAATAACCTGGCATGTGAATAGAAAACATCTCCGGGGTACGAGTCACGGCCGGGAAATTTCTTGGCTATCAGCGACATTTCTCTATAATACTTGGCGTGGTTGGTCAAATCGTCCAGGATTAAGAGCACATCCCTACCTTTTGAGCAAAAATATTCAGCAATTGTCATGGCTGTGTAGGGTGCGATGAATATGTGCCCGATAGGATCCGACGAACTTGCACCGACTATGACACTGTTGCGGGATATCCCGTGCCCCCACAAAAACATCTCTACTTCTTTAATAGAGTGTTTTTTCTTACCTATCCCGGCGTATATACAGACAGCGCCTTTTTTTGCCTGCGACAACATTGATTGAAGAACAAATGTGGTTTTACCAATGTTCCTATCGCCTATTACAAGTTCTCTCTGACCTTTACCTAAGGGGATAAGGAAATCAACCATAGAAAGTCCGGTCTCTAAAGGCTCGCGTACTCGTTCTCTCACATCTATGCCGGGAGGCGCGATGTCGATGCCTCTTTTTTCAGTTAGTCCGGGCGTTACGACGCCATCTTTTAATGAAAAACCGAGAGGATCTATGACAGTACCTAACAAAGCATCGCCCAGGCTTATTTCCAAAGGAGTGCCTGTTCTGCAAACTTTCGTACCGACAACTATCATTTCGTTAGAGAATAAAAGTACTTCGGCAAGATCTCCTGCCAGAGACATGACTACACCCATGCAGCCGTTCTCGCAGTATATAACCTCCCATACCCCGGCTCCGGGAATTCCCGACACGTGTGCAATCGGGTGCTGAACTCTTTCTATAAAACCAACTTCCCCGGTTTGTGCCAAGTATTGAGTAAATTTTTGTCTGCTCTCTTCCTGGTTTATCATCTTTAAATATTGAAATTAAAACCCTTCATTTTTTCTTTTATTAAGTCGAACATTGAAATGTCTATAAAATTCCCGTTGTGATAAAAACGGGCTCCTGTTCCTGTCTCAGGCGCGGTAGTAAATTCCAACAAAAAGTTTTTGTAGCCAAGAACTCTAAAAATGTCGTACAGGCCTGACACAAAATCCTTTGAAGGTATATATGACATTTCTACCTTTAATCTGTCAGAGTGTTCGATAAGTTCTGCCACCTCTTCGGACAATGCTCTTAGCGTTCCGGAATCTGAAGAGCTGATCAGACCACCTAAATCTTTTGAAAAAGAAGACACTTTTTCAGAAAGACCTTTCATGTCAGCTCCCTGAGTGTAGGTCGCAGCTTTTATCTCATCTATTATAAAGGATAGCTCTGCCGCACGGGGAACAGTTTGCAAAGAATTCAGTACGGCAGCCTGGATTTCGGGGGTTAGATAGGTCATATGTTGTCGTTTTTAACCGAAAATCCTTGCTTCATTAATTCTTCTTTGAGTGTGTCCAGAATGAACTTTTCATGCGAAGACTGGTCAATTACCCTACCTAGCACTTTATCAGAAACCTTTGCTATTATGTCAAATATCCTGGCGTTAATCTCTTCTGATTTCTGAACCTTATAGGCGTTGATTTCCGCTTCAATACGGGAATATTCATCTTCCAGTTTCTTCTCTACCTCTTTCTGTTTTTCAATCGTCCCTTTTCTTACCGCATCCGTTATTTCCATTACCTCCGACGTTAACTCCCTCTTTAGCATGTCCGATGTCTCTCCGATAACTTGCAAATTTTCTTTGCGTTCTTTTTCTAAGGCATCTTTGTACGTCTTCACCAACTCCTGCCCAAGTCCTTCCAAAGTTGACGTTTGTTTGTCATATATGGCAGCGAATTTCCTATCAAGTTCATCACGGGCTTCTTTGCTCAAGTTGGTAGCACTATCCAACGATCTGTGTGCTTTCAATTGGCTTTCCTCCAGTATCTTAAGGGATTTTAGGCGGGCAGAATCCATTATTTTCATAGCCTCGGCGTAAGCCTTATCTTTTATTTCGTTCTCCAGGGCAGATTCCTTTTCCTGTTTCTCTTTTCTAAACATATGAACAAATATTAGAACCAGGATAAAAACAGTGAGAGCGGAAAATGCAATCACAAAGTAAAATATTCTTTCAACAAAGAATTCGTTGGGCAGTAAGATTGTAAAATCCATACAAATAATTTATAACACCAGTACGAAATAAGCAATCGCCAAACCCACAGCCATAATGATAACCGTGAGTACAAAATTGAAGATAACTACGCGCCGTATGGACGTTCCCGCCATAGGATTACGTCCCAAAGCCTCCACACTGGTACCTGTGATCCTTCCAAAGGATGAAAAGCCTATTACAAATGAAGCGAACACAGTGAGTATGGCTAACAGGTAGCGCAGTGCTTCAATCGGTGTCATAAAGGGAGATGTAAGACTCGTTTTAAGTATTTCCAAAAGGTTTTTACTTATCTTTTTGTCTATAAAACTGGTTTTAATATCTACAAAAACAAGGATCTGTCCGATGTCTTGATTATTTGCCGGCGAGTAGCTTTCAAGTGCAATGCCAAGAACCTGGCCACTTTCGTTGGCGCGCACTCCCACGCCTGGAATATCTGAGCTTGTTATATAGTCTCCTTCTTTTATCTCCCCGTCCCTGTTAGAAACGTTTACAACAAGTTCTCCAAAGCTTGAGACCAGCTTATAATCGGATAAATTAGTATCTTCGAACGACGTGGTAGGACTTTCAACTATTACTCCGAACATCTGTGTGTCATATTTTTCGGCGGAAAGACTATACAACCCGTCTTTATAAGTAACAATGTCTCCGGGGTTACCTTTGTTCTCCTCCAATTGCAAGGAATAAGCTGTGTTGGTCTCCAGAGCATAGCTTTTTATAACTAACAATAACGGTAGGAAGATGGCAAACGAGGCAAATATTTTTATCCTAGGCAGAGTCATGTACATTAATACAATAATAGAGAAGTTTGCAACGTCAGTCAACGTAAGAGTTGCGGGGCCGGCTCGAAAGTTCGCACGAAGAAGATACTGTTTTGAATCCACGCGACCCCGCTCCGCCCCGGGTCGCATGCATACTTTCTAGAAATTTGAAGCCACGACGTTAATGCCTTATCTATAGGATTTGACAAGGTTTTTAATTTCTACTTGAGGTCGTTATTTCTTACGGGCTTGTATATATAACGACGCGTAATAAGAGACCGGGGTGGGGACGTTTGTCATATATTTCTCTGAACCGGGATCTGCAAATTACACAAACATTTTTAATAAGTTACAGAAAGATTTTAAATACTCTGCAGACTTTTTTATTTATTTTCCTTCCGCAAAAATTTTCTTAATACTTTTATGAAGTTCTTGTCCTACTCTTCCCAACGCCCCGGCTCGCGTCGAAGCCTACAAACCGCCCTAATACGATTTGTTTTGTTATGTGCAGAACATCCCGCGTCTTTTAACCTAAAGAGACTTCTCCGAGCTTCAAGAAGCCTTTAAAGCTACTTCTAAATACGGTGCTGACTGTACAACTGAATAGATTCTTTCTAGTTAAGTTGTTGGGTCGTAAAGAAAATGTTGCACTAACTATAGGGCTATAAAAAACACCGCGTCAAAAAACTAAAAATAATTTGTAAATTCTTTTTAAAAATTTTAGAAATAACCGGGTTTAGATAAAAATGTTCTAATAAAAATAATAATTATTTTGTTCTTAGAAACGCCACAATGACAGTCAAAAAAGATACGTGTTCAGAAACAGTAATTCGTACTTTGTCACATATTAATAATTTAAGTCCTCGAAAAGGCTGTCAATAAAGGCAAAGATAAGGTTTGAGATGGAATAAGAAATACTAGTAATCATATCGATGCTAAACCTTATCACTTGTCGCTGTTAAAAGAAAATAAAGTATTGACTGAGTAAAAAAAACCCTCTATTATTTATAATAACTTTACTATCTGTTGTAATGTGAACAAATAGTAAACATTCCTGCCATGGAAACCGCTGCCCAAAACAACAAAAAAAATTACTCAAATACAGACTCAAACATTTTCCGCAGTGAAGGTTATGTTAAAGTTGCTGAAGCTGCGAATTTATTAAACGTTTCATGCTCTACCCTACGAAGGTTCGAAGCCGAAGGAAAAATTTCTTCGAGAAGATTGGAAAATAATTATAGGGTATACAACGTAACCGAGGTAACTAGATTCAAAAAAATCCTGGATGAAGAAAAACAAGCCCGCAAGAAAATCTGCTTCTCAGCAACCGACACTCCTAGCCTCCCCATTCAAAATTCCGTTAAACATTTTGAACTGACGTTGCCCAAATTTAACGTCAAGTTACCCCGGGTAAACAAAGAGTTCCAGAAGGTCGGGCAGGATCTGAAACTCAATCACGTTCCCGGAGCAGCTCCCAGGTTCTTTAACGCCGCTAAATACGCGTTTGTCGCATTTGCGGTCGTACTTCTAGTGGCAGGGCTATCTGAAAACGTAAGATTTACAAACACTGGCGTAGAAATACTCTCTTTTAACACAAGTAACGAAACAATTTCCAGTGGCTTCGATATAAGCAGCGTGTTGGCTTCTAAAGATAAAGTTACTAACTTCATTTACAACATAAATGTACCTGCCAACTTTAGACGTAATGTGAATATCGATGAAACACTAAGAGCTACAGGCCTTTCTTCCCTACTAGGTGGCATAGAAACACAGGGTGCAGACGCGAACTTAGGCACCGGTACTCTCACAACAGGACGCATAGACATGACAGGGGAAGCTTCTATAAACAACCTACTGGTAATAGACGACGTCACAGAAACGACCTTGGAAGAGTATATCGACATTAACGGCGACGTCGTGGGTACCGGCCTGAACAATGTCAGAATCGCCGGACTGGGGGGAATTGAAATAGGAGAACTTGATGCCGAGGATGGCAACATACTCATGATCGAAGATGGAACCTGGTCTTCTTTACCAACAACTAACATCACATCACTAGGGACAATTACGGCCGGTGTTTGGGAAGGAACCCCGATCACACCGGAATTCGGAGGAACCGGTCTGGAAGTAATACCTTCCGGAAGCATAATTATAGGTGACGCAGGAAACACACTGACAACTCTAGCCATAGGTACACCAAATCAAATCTTAATGTCCAGCGGATCAGCCCCCGTTTGGGCAGATTCCGATACTTTTGTTTCTTCTTATGCTTGGTTACTAGCAGGTAATACAGGAACGGACAGCACGACAGATTTTATAGGAACTACTGACAACACAGGTCTTACTATTAGGACAAATGATGTCGAACGTATGACAATTACATCCAATGGAAATGTGGGCATCGGAACAACAGATCCTCAGTTTGCGCTACATCTAGGCAACGGCAGCTCCACTGCTGCTTGGATTGTAGGTCAACAAGAAAGTGGGTACATCGAGGGTGACTTAGAAGTAGCCGGAACAATCTACGGTACGTTCGTCGGGCCTATTACTACTGTTGGGTACCAGCCTAACGCAGTGTTTTACTCAGACGCCGCGGGAACTATGTCAGCTGATAACACACTTCTTTCTTTCAACGAGACTACCACCACTTTATTCGTAAACGGAACTCTTAATACAAACCTTTTGAGAATCGGGGGCTCCTCAGTTACGGCAAGTGCCGCAGAATTAAATATTCTTGATGGGGCGACAATCTCTACCACGGAGCTCAACTTATTGACAGGGCGAACAGGCACCATTGTGGATTCAAATAATGTGTCAAGTTACGCCATCACCTCCCTTGCTGCAGGTTCAGGTTTAACCGGAGGAACAGGACCGGGAGCAACAACACTTCACGTCGGTGCAGGAAACGGAATATCAATTTCCGCAGACAGTGTTGCAATAGACACCACAACAACAGGAACGACTGCGGTCTCTTCTTCCAACTCAGGGCTTGAAGCGTCAGCAGACGGACTTAGGTTATTGGGAGGGTGCAGTTCTAACCAGTTACTTTCATGGGACGCAACAGGTCAGGTGTGGAAATGTACATCAGTGTCAGGTGTTGGCGGTATTACCGGAGCGGGTGCTGCCACCCAGGTTGCGTTTTGGGACAGCTCTAATTCCCTCTCAGGTAATAACAATTTATGGTGGAGTAACGTTAACTCTAGATTAGGAATAGGAACGAGTGCACCTTTGTATAATCTGGATGTAGCCGGAAACGCCAGGATTCAAAGTCTCAGCGCAGGATCAAATAACGCGGTTGTGACACAAAACGCAGGTGTACTTGAAACACGCGATATAGATTCAAGGGTATGGGGAACAAGTCTTGTTGACGGTT
>MEWJ01000012.1:0-12380 GCA_001773385.1 candidate division WWE3 bacterium RIFOXYD1_FULL_43_17
ATTAGAGGAAATCCTGTAACAGCCGCTCATCTTAAACTATTACAAGACAACCTAACTGATACAGAGATACTATTCGAATAGACACACCGGGATTATAAGGTAATTTAAGACTGTATTTTCAAGCTCAAGCTGTTCTAGTTGAAAGTGTCGCAGGAAGATACGTTACCTGATTCATACCCCCTGGTAAACCAGGAAATACGCTGTTCCGAAGAACCGTGCGTCCAGTTCTCGGGATTGACACGGCCGGTTACCGTTTCCTGTATACGGTCGTCCCCTACTGCAGAAGCTGCATCCATCGCCTCTGAAATTTCACCCGGAGATAAAACGTCCAAATCCCTTATTGAGTATGCCCACAATCCTGCGAAACAATCCGCCTGCAATTCCAGTTTTACACTTAGTTCGTTGGCTGTTCCTTCATCTTGCTGAATTTCCCGGTCCACCATATCGATAATACCCAACTCATTTTGCGCGTGGTGTCCTACTTCATGAGATATGATGTAAGCTTCCGCGACATCCCCGCCTTCTGCTCCGTACCTTTGTGTCAGTTCATCAAAAAAAGTTTCGTCCAGGTAGATTGTTGCATCCAGCGGACAGTAATGAGGTCCTACCTGCGAAGTCGCAACTCCGCACGCTGATTCAGTGGCGCTACGGAACAATACTAATCTTGGAGGGGTGTAAGAATTTTGAGAGTTATCAAACACGCTTGCCCACATGTCGTTGTTTGAACCCAGAACAGTTGAAACAAACACTTCATAGGTGTCCTGACCTTCAAATTCTGTCGTGTTCTGAGGTTGCTGTGCACTACCGGAAATTTCCTGTAACTGTTCGAGGGGAATATTTACCTGTCCGTCCGTTATTATGTTGACTACCAGATATAAAAGTATTCCTGCGAGACCGATTCCTCCCATAGCTACCGGGCTTATTGACCTTCTATCCTCCACGTTTCCCCTGCTAAATATTTTTCCCCAGTCTGCCATATCTGTATTTTACTCTATTTGGGAGTTTTATTAAGGTGAGCCGGTTTGATTACTTAGTTTAACAACATATAATTAGTATCAGCGATGAAAAACCATTTACGGACGGCGTCCTACATTGCCGATCTTCTTGATAATAAATTTAAAGTATTGGGTTTTAGATTCGGAATAGATCCAATATTAGGCTTAATACCCGGTGGGGGCGATTTGGTCTCTCTGGCGCTGTCTTCATATATTGTTTGGATTGGCATAAAAGCGGAACTTCCTAAGAAAAAAATCGTTGAGATGGTTAGGAACACGGCGTTGGATTTTGTAGTAGGCCTTGTTCCTTTATTGGGGGACGCGGTTGATTTTACTTTCAAGCCGAATCTTATTAATCTGGAGATTCTAAGGCAACATTTGGAAAAAGATGTGATGGAGGGGGAGGTTGTTGAAACTTCTACTGAGCAACATCAGACGGAGTAGAATTTTTTTAAATGTTCCTCTACTGTTTCCATTCCGTATTTAGAACGTCTTTCATTAACGTTTTCAGGGTCACTGATAGTATAAGGCTCCATTTTTCCGGTTTTTTGATTCAACACAAATTGAGTACCGAAGATTTGAGGTTTATTTTCATACATTAGAACTCTGTCCTCCAGGTAAGCAATATTTGCAGGATTAATATCTTTTTCATTTTGTTTTAATAATTCTAAGTATGATTTTTGAAATTCTAAATCACGGGAGTGCTGAACCAGAAGCCATGCATTGTAGGACGCGTTTTTCCCGACTTTTGTGATTGTTGGAAGACCGATTTCAATTACTATATTTTTAATAAAATCTGATGATTTTTTGTCAAAATCCGCAAGTGCGTTTTTATCTTTCCCGCTAATACTTGATTTAGAAAAAATCTTATTCCTCAGTAACTGATCGTTTTTGGCAAAATCGTTAATTTGTTTAGCTACCTTTGAGTATTTCATATAAATTAAAAAGAGGTGGTGGGGGTCACCTCTTTTATTTTATACTTGGTTTCTGAATAAATCAGCTATGGCCAAGGACAGTTGTTGTCCTGTTTGTAATTCAATAAAACCCCACTGACCATTTGGATTTATTTCCAAAAACCAGTATTTACCTTTGTTATCTCTCATCAGGTCTATCGCTCCGTACTCGAGACTCATTTGTCTCACCAGAGCAAGACACATCTCATTAAGATTCTCCGGCAAGGTTGTCGAAAAATACTTAAGTTTTCTATTATCGGCAACCCCGAGTCTCCAATCTACCTCGTTTTGCAACGTTCCCTTTTTGTTTATTTCAGTGGCAAATATCTTGTTTCCGATAACGGTAACTCTGATATCAGGCCCGACTATCATCTGCTGGAAAATTGCAGGTGAGATAGCTAATCCTGAAAAATCAATTTTCTCCTCAGCAGGTAACCGAGTTGTGTACATAGCGTATAGTTCCCCACCGTCGTCCACAAACTCGTTGTGCAAGGATTTGGTAACAATATCTCTGTGACGAAGCCTAAATCTTTCAACCTCGGTCACGTTGTTTGTTACCAAAGTGTCCGGAACGTTGAACCCAAGCTTTGTGGCTAACTGCATCTGGTACAACTTGTTCCCACCCTTGATAATATTGTTAGGTCTGGAAACCCAGAAGCTGTTAGGTAGCAGGTCGTACAACCATATCACAGACCTTTTGTAGCTATTCCAAGCGAATTCTTGAAGATTTTCACTGACAGGAAATTTTGTAGACTTGAGGTAATTGGGTTTTCTAAACCAAACTACATCTGCGTCTGACAAGTTCTTCTTATCAAGTGAAATTTCCATCTTTCCGTTCTCGAATAGGTAGGTAATACCGTTCGTGTATGGGAACCTAAATGGATCAAAAATTTGGAATTCCCACTCCGGTAGATGTCTGGCCACCATTTTCACGTGAGCGTCCGGTTTAGTAGTAATTACCAAAACCTTCATTGAAAGTGCCTCCTTAGGTAAAAGGTGATGACCGCTCTGTTTAAGTAGTCATCACCTTATTCATACTCAGCCTGAAGAAAAAACGACCTGACCTTAAAACTTAATCGTGGTCGGCGTCGGGCTGAGAAGTGCCGGTGCCGGTGTTCGTATTTGGAGAGTTGCGTTTGTTTGCCCTTGCAACTTTTTTCAAATACTTGGCGCCAAAAGGTACTACTTTTACGGGCTTGCGCTTGGTTTTCATTGCCTGTCTCCTTTCTAAGTATTGGGGTACCCTGTAAGGGTTATGACGATATACTAGCAGATATTTGGCACCCCGCAACTTTGTTATAGGATAAAAATGATATTAAATATGGCTTTTTAGCGAAGTTTTGCCAAGTTTTTATCTAGAGCTACTCATAAAACCACTCCCACCCCGGACTCCCCACCTCAAGAATATCCGCTTCCAGCATCTTATAAACGCCGTCCTCCAAAACCGTAAGCCAGGTGCCCTCGTAATAATGCATTTCGGCCTCCCCGCCCACCCAGTTTTTGGTGGAAAACTTAACAAAGGCAACATACCGCGTGTTGTTAAACCTTTCTGACTTATAAATGTTAACGTCCAAAATGTCCTTAAACCGTCCCGTCCACTCGTCAAAGTCCGTATTCATAAGGTATTCGGAGCTTAGTAAGTTAAACCCGTCCTGCATTCTGCGGACCTTCAGGTACATGTAGAATGCCCGTACAGCGTCTTCCGGAGACTTGGTAGGGTCAACAACCTCTATTTTTTATGTCCCTGTCCGTAAAGGTAGGTAGCAAAGTTTAAGGGCAGCTTATTCTTTACAACTATTGCATTTGACAAATTGGATCTCAAGATATACAATTTTCACGGATCACATATATAAGTATTATAGAATTACTATAGTGGAGAATAAAAAATATGACAAATGTTCAGAAAAAAGAAATAAATATACTACCCGATCGCAGCCTTATGCCTAAAATTGGGCAGACTGGATACTCCATCACTCAGGCCATATCAGAACTTGTGGATAATTCGATCGACGCACGAGAAGATGGCAAGACAATTAACATTGAAGTAATTTTGGACCAAAAAAAGGGTGTTGTGGAAGTTTCTGATGACGGGGTTGGCATGGATGAAGATACTGCTGCAAACAGCATGAGGCTTGCTCATTCTGCGAAAATAAACAAATTGGGTGAGTTTGGTCTAGGTCTTAAAACAGCGGCAACAAGTCTAGGTAAAAAGTTCCTAATTATTACATCTCGAGGAGGCAGCGATGAGGAATATACCATCGCGTATAACGAAAAAGAGTGGTTGGAAAAAGGAGATTGGACTAGACATGAAATGGAAATTAAATCGGGTGTCGGAAGAGACTATTCTGGAACTACCATTCGTATAGAAGATCTTTCTTTTAAAATTTATCCGAATCTATCAGGCAACATCAGAAAAGAACTTGCAATCCGGTTTGCTCCGTTTATTGAGAACGGTGAGGCGGTAATCAAGGTAAATACAAAGTGGTGTATACCAGAACCTCTCGAATTAAAAACCGATTATCACCTTCCTGATGGAAAAGAACCGTTCCAGCTTAAATTGGAAAGTGGAAATGAAATTTGGGGATGGAGAGGGTTGCTCAGGAAAGGTTCGGATAAAGGAGAATATGGCTTCAGGGTATTTCGACGTGGTAGGTTAATTATGCAATTTGCAAAAATAGGTTTTAATCCTCACCCGGAAGCACGACAAATTACTGGTGAGATTCACCTTGACCATGTTCCTGTTACGCATAACAAACGTGAATTTATTCAAGAATCGCCACTTTACCAGGAGATTGTCAATACCGAGGGATTATTTTTTAGTTTCATGCGTGATCTTGTTCGAGAAGCAAGATCTACAGTTCGTAAAACACAAATTGGTCAGGATGTTGTAGATAAGCTCGAAGTTCAAAAAGAAAGTATAATGAAAGCAATTAAGAAAATTCCTGAACTCAAAGAATACGCATTCCCAGATTTAATCGAGCAAATAAAAGCAAAAAGGGATAACCATGAAGGTTTAACTGATTTAGAAATTGAAAAACGTGACCAAAGGGATATGGTAACAATAGAAGAAGACCCCGTTCCACAGGATAAGAATGAACGAAGGCCAAACAAGAGCCACATCCGAAAAACATACTACATAACTGTAAATGGAAAGAAATTTAAGGTGCTACACAGTTTTGTTGACTTAAAAACAGATGATGTCTTAAAGGATAAAAATGTCGATGAAGAAACTGGCATTCATGTTTTTACAAACATTTCTTTTCCAGGTTTTGCTAATACTAAAGATCATGTTTTCTATGGTACGTGGAATATTGCAGAAGCGATAGCGGAGGTAATGGTCGAACAGAATAAGCGCCCCACAGAGGAAATTATTAAGATTAGGGATTTAATCCTCAAAAGAAGTGCGGAGATCGTCCGAGAACTCGATGATGTTGAACGGGACAAGAAGGAAGCAGACCGACTTAAGAAAGCGTACGAAGAAACATTGCAAAAGATAAAAACGGCTGAGGACAAAGATAGTTAATTAAATCAAGTAAGATATCAAGTCGTTTTTCTATGAATAAATTTATAACAGAAGTAATTAAAGAGATAAAAATATTTTACGATGGGATTGGTTCAATCCATTGCCCCGTTTTGAAAACTGACATCGTATTTAACAGGTATGGATGGAATCACATACTCTATAAAGGTAATGGCCACAGACGGGGGGAAAAAGATATCCGAAATAGGCTAAGGATATTCAAAGATGTTCCAGACGTAATAAAATGTTGTAAATGGTTTTCACCTCCGAGAACAATGACAAATAAAGTCGGTGTAAATGAAAGAAATGCTGAATATTGTGAACTTTATCACACTTTTAAATACTGGTTTAAAACCGAGCACGTTACAGTAGTTATTAGAAAATTTGATAACAGTGAATATCACTATTACTCCTTACGAAGCGACGTTGAGTGGTTAAAATCAAAAAAAGCCTTATAAATAAGACTTTCTTTGTCGTGCCTGCTTTTCCAGCGTAGAATTCTTAGCCGGTTTCGGGAGGTCCCTTACAAGCACATACCCAATATATATAAATGGGACATCTTTGTCAATTTTCTTAAATTATCCTTCTGTACTAGCTATAAAAGTTGCAATTAGCTCAATACACATTTAAAATCCTGGCTAGCGGTATGGGGATTAGTTGGTACCCTAATCTTACAATTCTATAATACTTATTTTTTTCCGTGTGTTAACATTTATACGTGGCGAGTATTGCTAATATAGCATTAGTCGTAGTCTCTTATTTTTTATTAATACCCAGCGTTTGGGCACACTCAGGTCGTACTAATTCATCCGGTTGTCATAATTGTAATGTTGGTAGTTGTGCCGGTACCTACCATTGTCATAACGGGGGCACCTCATACACTTCTAAAAGTATCTATACAGCTCCAGTAACACCGACCTGCGGAGTAAATGCCTATTACAGCGCACCTAACTCCTCGTGCATGTGTAAGATCGGGTACGTCGTGTCAACGGATAAATATAATTGTGTTATTTTGCCAGCTAATGCTCATTCTGTGATCAGCAGCACGGACGCTTGGCTTTGTGATACAGGGTATAAAGAGATTGATGGAAAATGTATCGAAGATATAGTGATTCTTCCCAAGAATGAGCAAAAAACAAATCTCGTACCCACTAATAACGTAACGCAACCTCAAGTTAATAGCAACAATAGTGAAACATCCGGAACCGCTGATCTATTGGGTTTGGTTGGAATGGGTGTAGTTGGGTTAGTAGCTTATATAGTACAAAAGCGAAAAAAGGTTTGAAAGCCGGCCAAAAGCTTCCTAATCAATCACACATGAATCTGCGTAAACTTCGGAACCGTAATCCAAAAAACACTCCCCTTAAAATCCCCCGGTGACGAATATCCCACTTCCCCGCCCATAGCCTCAATGTAAATCTTCACGATATACAATCCTAAACCGGAACCACCCGTGATTTCGGATTTTTCATAAGACCGTTGTCCCTTACCAAATTTTTGAAAGAGCTGAGGTACATCTTCGGGTGAAATCCCCACGCCGGTGTCGATAATAGAGATTTTTATATAATTCCCGGCGTTTTCAACGTTAACCTTAACTTCGCCTTCTTTTGTGAATTTAATAGCATTCCCGACCAGATTAACGATACATTCTTTAAATTTGTCGTCGTCGTAGTAAGCATCCGTTTCAAGAGGTAAGGTAGAAAAGTCGATTTTAAATCCGATGTTCTTTTCTTTGGCTTTCAGATCAAATCCGGTGAGACCGTCCTGAATCGATGAAATGATTTTCCCAGCCTTAAGGTTAAAGTTAAGTTTTCCCTGCTCCAGCCTGGAAATGTTAAGCATATCGTTTACCATTGCAATCATTGTTTCCGTGCTGGCAGCGGTTCTTTCAGCGTATGTTTTTTGCTGGTCGCCCAACGGGGATTTTTGGTCGTTAAGAAGCATCCAGAGGTAGCTTTTGATAATGGTTAGAGGTGTTCTGAGTTCGTGTGAGGCCAGGGATAGGAAGTCGTCTTTGGTTTTGTCGAGCATTATTTCTTTTGTGACATCCGATATTGTGACTAAGCATTCGGAGTCTTCTTCATCTTTTTCGGATTTAATATAGGAAAACATAACTTTGACAAAAAAATCGTTTACCGGGCTTTTCAAAACAAGATCTGTCAAAATCGGCATTTTCTGTGGAGGTAGGAAACAGTACTGTTTAATATCAACCGGGACACCTTTTTCAGTTTCCAATATTATTACATCGTCTACATCCTTACCCAGGGCGGTACCTTCCGGAAGCCCTAACATCATATTCAATCTGTTGTTAAAAATTGTTATTTTGAATTCTTTGTCGACTGCAAAAACACCTTCCGAAACGTTAAACAAAAGATCTTCTGCCCTGCGCCGTTCCTGCAGTAACTCACGGTTACGTTGGTAGATTTGCTGAGCTATGTTTTGTTCGTCAGAATAAGTATCTGTGGGCATCTTAAATTATTATACATTCAAAACAGTTGACTACGAACCTGTTTTCAGTACTATTTAGAATATGCCCGCAAATGAGGAAAATACCAAGTCCCACAATAATTGGGATATTATTGCGGAGAGATTCAACACACACGTGGCTTTGAATAAGATACACCCCGATGCGGCCGTGAACATTTACGTAGGCTGGCCCTTTTTCTTTGACCAAATAAAGTACCAAACTGAATTTTTAGGTAAGAAACACTGCAATATTATGGATTTTGGCTGCGGCGCAGGGGATTTTTGCGTCAAATTGAACGCTATAGGCCACAATGTTATTGGAGTGGACAGTTCTGAGAACATGTTGAAGAATGCCAGACAAAATTCTCCTCAGGAAATTAAATACGTACATTGCGACTTGTCCCACGATAAAGAAACTTTGGGTAACTACAAGGGAATGATGGACATAGTTACAGCTATCCATAGTATTGATTGGGTCGAAAACGTCGAAGATTTATTATCCGGACTGGTAGAGCTGCTGGACAAAGACGGACTGCTGTTATTTGCGGTTTTTTCAAGAAGCCACGTAGTAGATTCACTTAAAATTAAAGATCTATTTGAAGAATTTGATTCCGACTGTGATCCTCAAAACGGAGTATGCAATTTTGATGGTGTAAAAATACCGGTTTATATTCGCGAGAGCGCTTATTTTGACGGAATAATGAAAAAACTTAAGTGCTTCAAGGTGCTGGAGTACTACCCTCCTTTCCCGGATGTATTCTTCAAGACATATAAGTGGACCGGGTCATTGTTTCCAGAGATGATGATTTTGGGGTATAGAAAAACAGACTAAGCTTTGGATATTACCCATTTCTTCAAAAATTCCGGTTTATAGAACATTTTTGCTGAACGCAACCCCGAAAGCCCTGTGTCCTGCTGTATATTCTGGAGTTTGTAGCCTTTTTCAAAAAAATACTTTGCCGTAACATACTCCATCATATAAGCGCTTGATAAATACCCGCTGTCGGATGCGCTAAAATCGCTCATAACTGTATCCTTATCAAGAATTTCATGAAACATATAAGCGACTAGTTTACTATCTACAAATAACCCTAAAAGTACCGTATCAAAATCTGCAGAGTATTTAAAAAAGTTATCTAGTATTCCTAACTGTTCCCGGTTTTTAGCAGAATCAAAGTTTTTATCTGAAACCCATTTGCTTGTGAGTAACTTTGACTCATTAATTATATCTTGATTGGATGTGTTGAAAGTTTTTACTTCGTAGCTTGGGTAATTCTTAATAAACTTATTTAGGTCGTAACGGAGATGTTCAAATTCCGCACCAAAATGCGTGGTTACCTTTTCGACGTTGACAATGTAATCAAAATTATCCCGGTCCTCAATAACTTTAAACTGCCCTTTATTTACTATTTTGCTCACAACCGTGTCCGGCACAAATGACAGTTTATCGGTGCTTTCAAGTAAAATATTAAGAGTACTGTCAATTTCATTATCTCCTAATATGGAGAGCAGGTAATTTTCGCCCAAATATTCTTTCATCTTTAAAATTAAATTTCCGTTTAAAATTGAAAAGGAATTTACGTCGTGAAAATCCCAGGACAGTAAACTTAGCATGTTGAAATCTGAGTAAGACGGGTATTTGGCTGTAAAACCCAAAAAAGTATCTTTGTCCTCTATGCCTATATTCTTAAAGTTTGGGTACGTATAAAGAGGGTAATCCACAAATCGAGAATAACACAATTATTGTTGACAGGTACACGTTTAAAAACTACCATTTAGTTACACATATGAGTTTAAAAAAGATAGCGAATTTTTTTGCTGTGTTGCTCCTTGTAGTTTATACGTTTTGGTGGGTCTGGTTGGCATTCTTTGTTTCTCCTGAAAGCTCGTACAGACACGGATTTTCCATTACTTACGGTGTTATAGCAGGGTACGGCGGTTTTCTGGGATTAATTATTGCTAGGAAATTTGGCGGACTTAAGAGCTATGTAGGTAAATCCCTCATCTTCTTTTCCTTGGGTCTTCTCGGACAATTCTTTGGCCAGTTGGCTTACGATGTCGAATACTACATCACTTATGTAGAAAACGCATACCCCTCTTACGGTGAAATATTCTTCTTTTCCAGCATTCCTTTCTACATTTTTGGTGTTTGGTATATCGGTAAAGCATCAGGCTGGGGAGTTTCTCTTAGAAGTTTACGTAATAAAATCGGTTCTATCATTTTCCCCATCATTATCGTAGCAATCTCCTACTTTATGTTTATTAAGGGCAGTGACTTTACAGGACAGTCTTTAATTGCAATTATCCTAAGTTTTGCTTACCCAATCGGGCAGGCAATTTTTGTTTCGCTTGCCCTGCTCGCCTACTATCTTTCAGGCAACGTACTAGGCGGTGCGATGAAGAACCGGGTTATTTTCATATTATTTTCACTTGTCTTCCAATACGTAGCGGACACCGTATTTTTGTACAAGACAATACAAGGGACCTGGATGCAGGCAGATTTCAGTGAATATTTGTTTGCACTTTCTTACGCACTGATGACATTTGCAATTATAGAATTTCTGGTTGTTTATCATCAGCTAGAGGATAAAAAATAAATGCCCATAGGGAAACTAGCCATCGATATCATAAAGGAGCAGAGTTTAATAATTGGAGAACAGTTAGCCAGGACTAGGGCAGAAGCAACCGGTGCAGTCGTTTTTTCGTCACAAAAAATTGAAGAAGCAACAGTATCCGAGGAAAACCCCGCAGATACTCTAGGAAAGCTTATAACATCGTACGAACTGGTTTTTGGAAGGGCATCAGTTGAGGTCTGCATAGACGTGATTAAAAGATATCCATTTCAAGAAGTCAGCGCATACATTCCGGATAGTTTAAAAAGAGAATTTTCCGGGCAGTAAAGTCACACCATGAAAGAAATTATTGGCTTCATACTGGTAATAATATCCGCATTTCCAATGGGAATTGCAGAAGGAAAAATAATTGAGATGAATTCCCATTATTCTGTTGGAAGGTTAATTCCTGTGATACTACTGTATTTATTGGGTTTCTTAATATATCTGGCAGGTTTTATGCAAATACCAACAAAGATAGGGTTCATAGTCGGTATATGGGAAATGGCAGCAGTCACAATCGCGATTACTTTCGCTATTTCGAAGAGCCTCGTAAAATGGGATAAGGATTTTACTATTCTATATCTTGTCATCATCGGGTCCACATACATTCTGGGACTCGCGGCTGATAAACTTTTAGCGAAAGCGGGGATTAATTAACATGGAACCTGAAACATCCAAAAAAATATTACTGGTTGAAGACGATATGGATTTGAGAACCGTCTACTCAACTGTTTTAATAAGCGCCGGGTATGATGTACAAATAGCAACTGACGGAAACATGGGATTGGAGATGATAAAAAACTCTGAATGGGACCTTTTATTGTTGGACATAGTCCTTCCACGCGCTGACGGGATTGGAATTTTAAAGAAAATATCCGAGGAGAAATTGAAAAAGGGAAAAATTGTTGTGCTGACCAACCTTAATAATGACAGTATCATTACTGCTGCTTTCGATTACGGAACAGACGGCTATCTTATTAAATCAGAGATTACCCCGGGTAAGTTGGTGGATGAGGTTGCGGGGTTTTTGGTTTAGGAAAATTGTCCGAGTCCACTTTGACAAAGACCGATGCAGCAGTCAGCTTAATCTATAGATTCAGAAATAAACCTCAAGTGTGTTTTCAACAATATATCGTTAATCTCCTCCCACTCAGCACAGTCAGCAATCTCTACGTGGCTTTTTAGATCCGTCATTTCCTCTTGCGATAAGTCCAAAGATACCCACTTTTTGTTACTATCCTCAACTTTTATCCACGCGTGATCGGGTGAAGCCGGTGTAGTTCCGTGCACCTTTTTTACTTTGTAACCTATGTGTCTTAACATTTCAGATGCGATGTTGGTAACAGCGCCACAACTCCTCATTTTAAGTGCAAAAGCTATTTCTCCGGGAGTGAACCTTGATTCTAAAATGCTGCACGGGTGGTAGACTTCCGAAACTAAGTTTTTGTTTATGTACGCTTGAATTTTTTTTGCAATTTCTATAACATCAGACCCTTCAGTTTTAAGAGTTTCCGCATATTCTAAGTATGTCTTCATAGTTGAATTATAGCTTTTAATTCGAAAACGGGAAATTGTATGAGCATTTACCTTATAGTATAATGTCGAAAACACCATAAGCGAGAGGAGAGAAGATCATGTCACTAAATGTTGTTGTAAAAGTCACAAAAGACTGTAACTTGGCCTGCAGATACCCGTGTTATTATTACCATTTGGTCAAAAGAGACGAATCCGTCTTGGAGCTATCCGTACTGAAATCTTTGTTTGACCAAGTGGCGGGGATGCCCGAAGTCCAAAAATTCAATACGGTTTGGCACGGTGGAGAACCTTTGCT
>MEWJ01000012.1:12388-12859 GCA_001773385.1 candidate division WWE3 bacterium RIFOXYD1_FULL_43_17
TACATTGGTTTGAAAAGGCCGTAGAAATTCAGCACAGGTCATTTTCTGGCAGTCATGTAAGCGTTGAAAACTCTATACAGACGAATGGAACACTGGTAGATGTCGGCTGGGCAGAATTTTTTGTCCAAAATAATTTCCAGGTCGGCGTTAGTGTTGACGGGCCCTGGAACGATACCTTCCGAAAGACGCGTGATAACAGAGACTCTTTGCCGTCTGTGTTAGAGGGCTTGTCTGTTCTACAGAATCATGGAAGTGGCTCAGGCGGTTTAGCTGTGGTAACAAGACCGAGTCTTGGCAACGCCTCTAAACTTTTGGACTTTATGTTGTCACACGGTGTAAACAGTTTCGACATACTACCCAACTCTGAGCTGGACCGTTCAGGAAACCCGTTAAGTAATTCAATTACCGGCGATGAGTACGCTGATTTTGTAATCGAATTGTATGAAGCATGGCTGGAATTGGATCGGGACG
>MEWJ01000013.1 GCA_001773385.1 candidate division WWE3 bacterium RIFOXYD1_FULL_43_17
CGACCGACGAAACTCAACAGGGAGACATTTTACCGGATGGAGTGAGCGACTACAGACCCGAGGTTGTCGAAGAACCAGCTGTTGCAGATTCAGCACCAGTCACCGAAATTATTACTGACACCTCAGATGTTGTTGACCCTTTGGTTGAACAGATTGAAGGAGCAGTCGTTGGGAACGAAAAGGAATGTTTAGCGGACGGTGCGGAAATTGTGAACAGCTCAAACGCCGAGTGGACTGTAGATTCTGAAAAAGGCTATGCAGAAACTAAAGAGGCAGTGAAGCTGGGGGTTAAATATATTTTCCCAGAGGAAGAAGGAGTATCCGTTACTTTTTCTTGTCTACCTAAAAATATAGACGACAGATCGGTTTTGAGAATTCAGGAAGTTAAAGTTTCGGATTTGAATTTGCCCGAAGAGTTTAAGACCGATGCGGAGTTTGCTTATGATATTACAACGGATATGGTTAACGGTGAGTTTGAGTATGATTTGACTTTGCCGAAGCCGGAGGGGGTTGAGGTGGATGTTATTTATATCGAGAAGAGTTTGGAGGAAGTAACTACAGAAAAGATTAGCAAAGGTGACTTAATAACTGTTAACGAGGACGACATCACACAAAAAAAAGATAAAGAAGATTTGAAAGTTGAAGAATTAGACCACTTAACTATTTTTATGGTGGTCGATGGGACCTCTATCCCAAATAATTGGGGAGGGTGGGAAGACTACTACGACGCCCAGGGAAATTTGGTGACGGATCATGAAGATGGTTTTTATAGCAAGAATGACGATAGCAACGGCGGTACCAACGTGACGCCTGCGGAGATAGACATAGCCTCAGCAGTAGAAAAAAGCGGTACGAACGCCGGTATACAATCGTCCCTTCAGTATCACTACGACGATGGTAATACCGCAGGTATATGTAGTGACGACTTTTTATACTTAAGAATGCGGTTAGAAGGCAATCCAGAAGCATCGGGGGGCTCAGGAGCTGCATACACTTCATACCATTGGGATTTCCTTATAGATTCCAATGGTAATGGGACTAGCGATTATGTCATAGACGTGTTTGGTGGCAAAACAAACAATTTTAGTAGCACCACGGGTGGGCAAAGTGGCTCGATAGGTCTATACCCTAATAATTCTGGAGCCACGACCTACAATATCGCTAATGTACTTTGGACCAGACCTGCGGTGGATGCTGACAATGCGTTTACACAGGTTGAGGGGGAGGATTATGATGATGCAATTTCAAGTAACAATCAATACTGGATGGAGGCGGCCGTACCACTTAATGCGAGCTCGGGTTTCCAGTCAGCTTTGTGCGGACAATCAAATCTTGATGGTCAATTGTTTGCCTCTACGTCAACTTCAAATACAGATCCTCTTCAAAAGGACTGGATGAATCCTGTTGGTTTCTTTACGCACCACGTAGTACACAAGAGTGCTGAAAATACTACGGACCCGGGGGCAACAACAATATCAGATCCCGCTGAGCCGGGAGACACAATTCTTTACACGCTTACAGTTACAAATGACGGGAATCGTTTAATTCCAGGATTTACTATTAGTGACGATATCTCGGATATACTTTTATACGCGAATCTTGTGAATGGCAATAGCGATGGTGACGGGGACATCGGGGTGGTGTCGGGCCCGACTATATCTTGGCCCCAACAGGACATCGACGTTGGGCAGACCATTACCGAAAGTTTTTCGATCCAGATTAAACCTTATAACGAATGGGGAACTGGAGATTTTGTAATGACGAATGTATACGGAGACACTGTCAATATCGACTTAGCAAGATTTGGCACCATTACTATCATTAAGGACACAGTACCAAATAGCGCTCGAGATTTTTCATTCACTACAATTGGAACTGGTTTAACTGCATTTTCTCTTGATGATGACGGTGACGCAACTCTCTCAAACACAAAAATCTTTTCTAACGTAACACCTGGTTCGTACTCAGTAATTGAATCTGCCGCAACTGGATATTCTCTCACTGGTCTGAATTGCGTTGATCCGACCACAAACTCAAGCGTTGATTTTGTAAATCGCACGGCAAGTATAAATCTCGGTGCTGGGGAAAATATCACGTGTACTTTTACAAACACAAAAGTAGCACCGACAATTGACGTAACAAAGACGGCGGACGATAACTCTATTCCCGAGACCGGACAAAGTGTCACCTTTACTTACAGGATTACAAACACCGGATCTGAGGATGTTACCGTTACAAGTATCATTGATGACAAATTCGGAGATCTACTTGCCACGGCCGAATCTCAAAACGGTAATGCGGACATAGTTATCCAATCCACAAACCCGGATTCTTACTACCAATTTACTTACACAACCACTTTATCTTCGGATACACTTACAACCCATACCAACAGAGTTGATGTGATCGCGGTAGACGAGGAAAACACTCAGGCTACCGACTTTGATACTGAGTCAGTTGTATTTGAGGATATTGCACCGACAATTGACGTAACAAAGACGGCGGACGATAACTCTATTCCCGAGACCGGGGCTGATGTTACATTTACGTTTACCGTGAAAAACACAGGAGTGGAAGACGTAGCACTTACTTCGCTCACAGACACAGTCTTTGGAAATCTTGCTGGAGCGGGAACATGCGTTCTTCCTCAGATCATATTGGTTGGTGATAGCTACACCTGCACTTATACAGCATTATTATCTTCAGACTCCTTAACGAATCACACAAATGTGGTTACAGCTGTTGCAGAGGACGACGATCAAACTCCAGCTACTGCTACCGACGACGAGACCGTTATATTCGAGGATGTCGCTCCAGAAATTCGGGTAAGAAAGACGGCAGACCCGACATTAGTTCTCGAGACCGGGGATAACGTTGATTTTACTTTCGAGGTTGAGAATATCGGTTCTGAGGATGTAACTTTAAGTGAACTTACGGACGACATTTTCGGAGACCTAAACGGACAAGGTGATTGTGTCATTCCACAGACCATTCTTACTGAAGGAGTATACACATGTACCATTACTGAATTTTTATCTTCAGACTCCTTAACGAATCACACCAACGTGGTCACTGCAACAGCATACGATGACGATGAAACGGAGGTACAAGATTCTGACGATGAAATGGTGTCATTTGATGATGTTGCTCCGACAGTTGACATAGAAAAGATGGTAGACCACGAGGCGTTGGCACTACCCGGAGGTACATTCACATTTACACTTACAATTACTAACACTTCACAAGAAGCTGTCACAATAACTAATCTGGTCGACTCTAATACGCTCTCCCAGGAGTGTCTTGACTTAGTTGATACTTCACTAGACGCAGAAGAGAGTACTTCGTGTACCTACGCGACCAACCATGCAACAGTCGGAAGTTATGAGAACACCGCAGAAGTGACTGTAATGGACAATGAAGAGACATCTGCATCCGATCGGGATAGTCAAACTGTGTCGGTAGTAAGTCTTACAATATCCAAATACAATAACAGTATCAATCCTCAAGAAATAGGGGATCAAGTAGGATTCACAATACTTATAAAGGCAACCGGTGCCTCGCTTACCAATCTGTTAGTTGTAGATTTACCTTCAGAAGGATTCGATTTCCTTACAGGTTCTTGGCATGCATCGTCATCCATCTTGGAAAGAGATGTGGAACAGGATATAGCAGATAATGGCGGAATTTATGGATATGCCTCGCCAGGATACTGGCCGGTAGGAAATATTTCTGACGGAGAAACCATAACGCTGACCTACCTTGCTGAAATACAGCCGGGTGTTGACGAAGGAGATTACAGGGATATTGCATGGGCCAAAGCCTATTGGGGAGATAATGAAGTAAGGGACGGACCTGACTCTCCATTACTAGTATTCGCTCAAGCTGTAAACCAAGGGGATTTAAACTATTCGAATGATATATTCG
>MEWJ01000014.1 GCA_001773385.1 candidate division WWE3 bacterium RIFOXYD1_FULL_43_17
GCCTATATTGGATATTCAGGTGTGAGTGTTGCTCTGGAAAAGCAGGACGGTTCGTTTATTTTTCAAAGATTCCCGTACTCTTATTCAGGTGAGCTTTTTTCAAGTGTTTGCGATGAAAACGTCTTTTACACGCAAGTGCTGGAGTGTGTTGCTAAAGAAAATAAAATGAAGCTCGCGGATTTTGATGTGCTCATGACCGGCTTCGTGAATTTCCCCTTACCCGATTTAAACATAAAGCTGATGGCGGATGTAAAAGACCTTCTTTCCAAGCACGAAGAGAATTTTCCTGTGCTGGTGGACGAGAGCGTAGTCATGACGAAAGATCTGGTACTTTCCCAGGTGCCAATCAATTTTTTAACCAACAACGAGTTTTTTGCGAATGTTTCCATTTACCCCCAGCTTATAACAAGGGACTACAACGACCAGGTGAGTCTCGACGGTTTGATAGTAGACAAGGTTAAAAAGGCCGGAATCAACCTGACTTCTCAGAAACCCGTGGTATTTACGGGTGACCGTTTTGCCCGCCGCGATTACGAAACGGTTTTTAAGTATTCACTGGCCCTGGATCTTTTTAACAATCCCGGTTATTACTATGTCAAAATCGATAAAAACAATGCAATTCTTCTGGCCCAGCTTATAAAAGAGTATAACCCTGCAATTGAAGTTGATACCTCCCAGGCTATTGAAAACGTGGGTACATTTGCGCTGGCTCCCGGAGACACGGAGGTCTTGATATCTACAGCTTTAGATACCGGTCAATTTTTTGAAATTAAGAAAGATTCTGTTTTTGCTCTACCGTTAGATAATTCAACCTCTACCAAACTGAGTGTAAAAAATAAACTGATAGGAAATCTAGAGGGTGGGGTAGTAGGGGGTACCTTGGGGTTACTTTTTGACACCCGTGTGGAACGCACACAGTTAATCTCGGATATAAAAATAATGAACGCATTTATGAGAGAAATTGAGGAGGCCGTAAGAGGAATTTAACTATGTTAGCCCCGATAATCAGAAAAATTGTTGAAAATAAAACCGTTATGGTAGAGAGGTATTTACCCAATAAGGGTAATTTATTTGTTCAAAAAGGAGACAGATTAGAACCGTTTCAAAAACTCGGTGACTGTATGCACTCTCTGAACACGGTTTACTTTCCTAAAGACTTTGAGCCGGTAAAATTTTTACGTGAAAAGGTGTATTTCCAGAAAGGGAACCTACTGGGAAAGGTGGGGGCAAAAAAAATCCCCGCCGATGAAAATGGTTACATGAGTTTCGATGAGTCCACAGGCGAATATTTTTTCGAGGAGATGCCTGTGAAATACACCTTGCTTTCCGGCCTTTGGGGAGAAGTGAGCGACGTGGTTCCCGAAAGCTCCGTTCTTATAAAAACTACCGTCACTGAGGTCGACCTTGTTGCCTGTACGAACACCTTTTCATTCGGGGAGCTGGTCGTTTTTCCGAATCCTACCGAAATTCTGGAAAAATTCTATTTGGAAAGCTTTGTAAAAACCACTGAAGGTAAGATAGTCTATGTCGGACATTACGCCGATATGGACACGATCAGAAAAGCGCACGATCTCAAGATCTCAGCCATAGTAGCGGGAAGTGCAGATCCTGCAGGATTTTCTTTTGCCAAATCCGTAAATATGGGTCTGGGAGTATTATCCGGTTTCGGTAAGCTCGAAACTCCCGATCATATATACAAGCTGTTCAACTCGGTAGCGTACAGACATGTGTTTTTTCACGGAGATCTCGGAGTTCTGAGGATACCCATGTCCGGAGACAGCGAAGAAAACACTGTAGTAAAAAAGAAAAAAGCTCCTTTCAAGGTTATAAAGAAAGTCACAAAGGGACAAAAAGTACAGGTATTGCAAAAACCTCATTTCGGCAAGATGGGAGTAATTGACAGAGTTTCAGTATCTAGTATATTTGTAAGGTTCGATAATGAACTTGGTCCTGTAGAGATTGATTTGCCGAATTTTTACATTATCGAGTAGAAAAAATTTATGAGTCCTTTTGAAAAGTTCCAACGTTTTTTAGTTACGATTCTTATAGCCGTAGGCTTTTTTTACGGCGGTTACTATTTTGGAAAGAGCGGTTACATTTTTGAGGTCAGGAAGAACCCCCCGAAAATCGAGATAAAAAATCAATACCCCGGCAGCAAAGAGGTCGACTTTTCACTTTTTTGGGAAGTATGGGACATAGTTGGCAAAGATTACCTTGAAAGACCTGTAGATGCCCAAAAAATGCTTTACGGTGCAATACAAGGCATGGTCTCTTCGTTGGGCGACCCCTACACATCTTTCCTTCCCCCCACCATTAATGAAAACTTAAATGAACAGTTGAACGGAAAATATCAGGGTATTGGAGCGGAATTGGGTCAGAAAGACAACCAGCTCATTATAGTCTCGCCTTTGGACGGTTCTCCCGCGAAGGCAGCAGGATTGTTGCCCGGGGACAAGATCCTTCTCATTGAGGATGAGGTCACAAACGGAATGAGCATAACGGAAGCGGTAGCAAAAATAAGGGGGGACGCCGGTACAGAAGTAAAACTAACCATTCAAACTGAAAACAACGCCCCGCGTGAAATAACTTTGCGCAGAGATATTATTAAAATTGCCAGTGTGAGCTGGAAAGATATGGGCGAGGGCACTGCCTACATCAGAGTTAGCAGATTCGGAGGGGAAACTAATAATGAGTGGGACACCGCAGTTAATGAGATCTCGGTGGGCATGAGGGAGCTGGATTCGATAATTGTGGATGTAAGGGGCAACCCGGGAGGATACTTGCTCTCGGCTGCACACATTTCAAGTGAGTTTTTTGGAGGAAAACCTGTGCTGTACCAGGAAGATGCAACAGGTAACCAGACTCCCTTAAATTCGGACGCTGTGGGAAGCTTTAAAGATGTTCCGAGAATTTATGTTTTAATCGACGGGGGCAGTGCATCGGCTTCAGAAATACTTGCCGCTGCTTTGAAGGCGCAGGTCAACGCAAAACTCATAGGAACAAAATCATTCGGTAAAGGGACCATTCAGGATGCCCGGGATTTCGACGACGGCTCGGGTGTGCATATAACAATCGCCAAATGGCTTACTCCCGACAAAGTGTGGGTGCACAAAGTCGGAATAGAGCCCGATGTTACGGTAGAAGTAACGGAACAGGATATAAAAGACTTAAAAGATCCTCAACTTGATGCTGCTCTTGAGTTGGCAAAAGAGCTGTAGTAGAATTCAGAACCAGCAGGAGGAACTGTGATGAAGAAACCTTCAAAAACATTAATCGGTATTGCCTGGCTAGTATTTTTCATTTCCATACTTTTAGTACTTGATGTCAGATTTAACGGCGTAAAATCCCTGATAAGCAGAGCGGGTTTTTCTGACGCCACATTTTTTTCCGGGCTTTCGGAAAAGCTTACCAATATTTTTAAAAAAGATAGTTCACTGTATTCCTCTTCCAAGGTGGTTACCCGGCAGCAGGTCGTTAACGAAGAATCTACGGTTATTGACGCTGTCGATAGAACATCCCCCGCGGTTGTTTCCATTGTGGTCAAGACTGTTAATTATGATTATTTCAGCGGACCGACTACAAGTGATCAGGGTATAGGTACCGGATTTATTGTAGACAAGAACGGCCTGATTGTTACCAACAGCCATGTAGTCGATGACCCGAGTGGAGAATACACGGTTGTTACCAAGGAAGGGAAAACTTACGAAGTAAACAAAATACATCTGGATGAAATTTCGGACCTGGCCATTATTGAAATTACCGCCCGCGACCTTCCGACCGTGGAATTTGCCGATTCGGACAACATTAAAGTAGGGCAGATGGCAATAGCCATAGGGAATGCGTTGGGAAGATTCCAGAACACCGTTACGGTTGGCGTTATATCGGGTATTTCAAGAGAATTACAGGCTACAGGCGGGCTCGGTGGTGCGAAAACGTATGAGAACGTAATTCAGACCGATGCCGCGCTAAATCCGGGAAATTCAGGCGGACCTCTCGTGAACTCATCGGGGCAGGTTATCGGGATAAATGTTGCAACTTCGGTTGGCGCCGACAATATTAGCTTTGCTATACCCGTAAACACTTTAATTCCCATACTGGAAGGTTTTCTTATCGAAGGACGCATCGTCAGGCCGTACCTGGGTGTCACTTACACCATGATAACCCCCGAAATATCGGAGATAAGGGATATGCCGGTAGGTGCTTTCATCTCCAGAGTTACGCCACAATCTCCTGCCAGCAAGGCCGGACTTTTAAGAGGGGATATTATCACGAAAATAAATGAAACGACGCTGGACGGGGAAAATTCCTTATCACAGGTTATTGCTAAAATGAAGGTAGGGGACAAATTAAAGATGTACGTTGATAGGGAAGGGAAGGAAGAAGTACTCACGGCGGAAATAGAAGAAGTCCCCGAAAATTTGCAGTAAGGGTTACTTAAGTTCGGCGTCCAGATAAGTTAAGATACCCTCTATATCCCCGTCCATTATCATGCCGATGTTGTGCCATGACTTATTGACCCGGTGATCGGTAACTCTGCTTTGAGGATAGTTATATGTACGGATTTTTTCATTTCTCATACCTGCCCCCACCTGTCCTGACCTAAGATCCGAGATACTTTTTACCTGCTGTTCCTGCATTTCGGTGTAGATTCTGGAGTGTAATATCTCAAGAGCTTTTGACCTGTTTTTACCCTGAGACCTCTCTTCCTGGCATTCGACAATTATTCCGGTGGGTTTGTGGATAAGGCGAACAGCGGTGGACACTTTATTTACATTTTGACCTCCGCTTCCGCCGGACCGGAAGAATTCCCATTCAAGGTCGTCGGGGTGTATCTCAATCTCAACTTTTTGCAGTTTGGGTAACACCGCAACGGTAGCAGTAGAGGTGTGTATACGTCCGCCGGATTCGGTTGAGGGAACTCTTTGCACCCTGTGTACCCCCGACTCATTTCTTAGCAGTCCGTAGGCGTTAGTGCCTCTCACCTCCACCGAGATTGTCTTTATGCCCCCGATTTCGTTTTCCGAGCGGAACACCTCGGCAATTTTCCAATTCTTCTTTTCGGCATAACGCTCGTACATCCTGAATAGGTCGTGGGCAAAAAGTCCTGCTTCGTTACCTCCGGTACCCGATCTTATTTCTAGTGTAGCAACATTCGGATTTATATCAGCCGTAGTTTCTCCCTGCAGATCTTCTTCTACTTCTTTAGGAGTTTCCAACTGTCTTTTTTGTTCATTTAATTTTGATAACTCCTCATCTATCAACTGCGCCATTCCGGCGTCGGCGCCCTTTCTCATTTCTTCGTGTTCTTTTATGAGGGCGTCGATCTTTTCTATTTCGTTTTTGACATAATCGTTGTAGTAATCCATATCCTCTTTATTATCCCAGAGACGCGCCAATTATTGAAGAGGCGGGGCTTTTGGAACTTAAAACAGCTACAGGAGTACCGTGATCGAGGGTTCCTAAAATTGTGTTTTTTGGAGTAATCTACTGGCCTTCTTCTGTTTTGATGTGCTCGAGCATTTCTTTAACGCTCATATCTTTTGAACCGGGGGTTTTCTTTTGGATTTTTTTGGAAACCTTTAATTTATCGGCAGCTTTCTTCTTTTCGTCTGCCAAAAGCATTTTTCTGTTAAATTTGTCAATTCTCTTTTCAGTGTCGACAAATCTTCTCTGGCCGGTATAAAAGGGATGACAGGCACCGCAAATTTCCACGGAGATGGAGGGAAGGGTAGACATAGTCGTAAACTTGTTTCCACAAGCGCAGGTTACGACACATTCGGTATTAACTTTTGGATGTATTCCCTTTTTCATAGCGGAAACGAGTATATCAATATTTTTTAATGTCTACAAGCCCGGATGCTATTTATTGGCTTGGGGAGTTGTTTTTCTCTGCAATCACAACACCCGCGGCTATAAAAGCGGTTCCGATAAGCATTAACGTGTTGGGCAGTTCGCCCAGTATCAGATATGCGAAGGGTAGAGTAAAAACCGGCGCCAGGTAGCCGAAAATGGCAAAATCCGAAACCTTAGCTTTTTCCAGCCCCCATTCGTTTAGCCAGTATGCAACTATGGACGAGAATACGGCCATGTAGAGAAGTCCTACTATCCCTTTTATGTCTATGCTTAGCAGGTCGAAACTGCTGTTTCCGGCCATGGTCAGTCTTTCAAGAAAGGCGAGCGGAATTAGGGTTAGTAGGCCCACATAAAAGGTGGAAAGTACAATGGTTGCTGCGGAGTACTTCCTTGACATAGGTCTTATTTTTATAAAATTCAGGGTTTTCTTAAAGGTGCCGGATTTTTTACCCATACTAAACTTTGCCCAGACAACATAGATAACCCAGGTCAGCGCATAAAAAAGTCCTAAAAGATTGCCCAGAACCCTCTCTGCCACCGGAGTTGTGCTGTTCCTGCCCCAAAGAATGGGTTCCAGCACGATCAGTACAGTGCCCATACTAGCCAGCACAAGTCCGGCCGTAATACCTTTGTTAATCTTGTCGTTATAGAAATAATGTCCTGCGTACACGGTCAAAACGGAGGCCATAACACCTATTATTGTGTAATCCAGGGCAGAAGTGAATTTTAAAGCAACAAAAGGCAGTATCAGAGATGTCTGCGAGAAAAGACCCAGAAGAAAAAAGTTAAGATAGTCAGACTTGTGTATAGGCTCTTTTTTTAGTTGATGGGCAACTATGGGCAGCACTATTATGCAAACCAGCAGAAACCGGAGGAATAAAAAAGTGAAGGGAGGAATATAATCGAGTGTGTACTTTATGACTGCAGTAGCGGCTCCCCAGATAATATTTGCCCCCAGAAAAGCTGCCTGCACTTTTATAAACGTACTCTCTATTGATCTGGGCAGTAATCTATTGGGCATATACATAAAAGATTATATGATACTTTCACTTATAACAGAACACCCCTGATAAAAAGATTTTGGCGTAACAAAAGGAAAGACTCTGTCTTTTCTAAGTATGATTTAATTGATATGATGTAAGCCATGGAAATTACGTACATCGGACACTCATGTTTCAAGATAAAGGGAAAAGAGATCTCAATTGTTATCGATCCTTATGATTCCAAAATCGGATATAAGTTGCCTAAACTTGAAGCCGACCTGCTATTAACCACTCACGACCATTTTGATCACCACAATATTGCGGGGGTTTCAGGGTACAAGTTATTGATCGACGGGCCCGGGGAATACGAAGTCAACGGAGCTTTTATATATGGAATTTCGACATATCACGATGATAAAAAAGGTGGAGAGAGGGGTACACAGACCATGTATCTTATCGATATCGACGGGTTTACTTTAATGCACCTGGGAGATTTGGGTCACGAGCTTAGTACCGATACGTTGGAAAAAGTTGCGAAGGTCGACGTGTTAATGATACCAATCGGGGGAGTCTTCACAATAAACGCCGAAAAAGCCGCGCAGGTTATCTCTTCTTTGGAACCGGGAATTGTTCTGCCAATGCACTATAAAACCGACGATCTTGTCGGATTTGACGATTTGCAGGGAATAGACAAGTTCATGGACGAGATGGGAGTGGAGAACAACGTCAAAAAAGAAGAGAAGCTTAAAATATCTTCGGCGAGTGACGTACCGGAAGATACCGAAGTGGTTATACTTAAACCTGCCCACTAAATAAAATGTCCGCCAAAAGAACTAAAGAACAGAATCAAAACGTGCACGTTCCTCCGCACGACGAACAGGCTGAGAAATCGGTTTTAGGAGCCTTATTACTTGATAAGGACGCCATCGTTAAGGTTGTTGAATTCTTAAGACCCCACCATTTTTACCGCGAAGCGCACGAAAATATATATGCGGCCATACTCAGTCTATTTGAAAAAAGAGAACCCGCAGATCTTATTACGGTTCCCAGCGAGCTTAAACGAAGAAATTTACTGACCGGGGTGGGAGGAGTTTCTTACCTGACCGAGCTTGTGAATTCAGTTCCCACAGCAGCCAACATCGAGGCATACGCAAAGCTTATAAAAAATGACTATATCAAGCGTGCGCTGATTTCTGCCTCCGCACAGATAGGGGAACTGGCTTTTGACGAGGCTGAAGTAGCAGAGGTTCTGGATAAAGCCGAACAATTGGTTTACTCAGTTTCTCAGGATGCTATGTACCAGGACTTTATACCGCTTAAAGATACCCTGGAGATTACATTTGAAAGATTGGACGAGCTTAGCAAAAACAGGGGAGCGCTAAGGGGTGTCCCGACAGGACTGAAAAATCTAGACAGATTGTTGTCAGGTCTTCAGAAAGAAAATTTAATTATTCTAGCTGCCCGGCCTTCAGTCGGTAAAAGCTCACTTGCGTTGAACATCGCTCAATACGCGGCAGTAGAAAAAAAGTGCGGTATAGGAATATTTTCACTCGAGATGGGGCGTGAAATGCTTGTGGACAGAATGATTTCGGCCCAGGCAGGAATAGACAACTGGAGGATTGCAACGGGAAATCTTGATGATGAAGATTTTGAAAAATACGGTGTGGCGGCAGGAGAACTGGCCGAGGCAAACATATTTATCGACGACACTGCAGGTATAGGGCTTCTCGAAATGCGTACCAAAGCCAGGAGACTAATGCTTGAGCAGAAAATCGACCTCATAATTGTTGACTACTTGCAGCTTATCCGGGCGCCCAAGGCAGAGAGCCGCGTTCAGGAAGTATCCGAGATTTCACAGGGTTTAAAAAACCTGGCACGTGAACTTAAAGTTCCGGTTTTGGCCCTTTCACAGTTGTCCAGAGCAGTAGAGCAGAGAGGCGGCGATAAAAAACCTCAATTGTCGGACCTAAGAGACTCAGGTTCAATTGAGCAGGACGCCGACGTTGTCATGTTTTTGTACAGGCCGAATGAAGAAGACAGGACGAACTTGAAACTTAACATATCCAAGCACAGAAACGGAGCCACGGCGGAATACGATTTGTTCTTCAAATCAGAGTTTACGAGGTTTTTTGAGGTCGAATCCCACACCCAGGACTAATTTCCTTTTTCCTTTAAATTGATGTATAAAGCTGATAGAATTGAGCCGTCTGTGCACTGTGTTTAGGCCGTGGTGGCGGAAGACGAGCTTGCTCGGCGGCAATAGCGCCTGCGCTTCCTCGTATTCCACTATTCGGGCAGTAGTATTGACTTCGAGCCGTGGTGGCGGAATGGTATACGCGGTGGTCTCAAAAACCACTGGGATCTGATCCCGTGAGAGTTCGACTCTCTCCCACGGCACCAAACTATGGTAGTTACCGATCTTAAAACAGGAAGAATATATCAGGAAAACGGTCAGCCTTTGCAGGTTATAAAATATGAGCACATTAAGGTTAGCCGGGGTAGCGCGAACGTAAAATTAAAGGTCAGAAACCTTATTACAGGACAGGTATTGGACAAAGGTTATATTGCTTCGGCAAAAGTAGACGACGCAGATGTTCAGACCAAGACTGCCCAATATCTGTACAACGATGGAAGCTACGTTTTTATGGACCCGGAAACTTTTGAACAGTTCAGCATTTCAGAGGACGTGCTGGGAAAAGTAACTGATTTTTTAATTGAAGGTGAAAAAGCGATAGTTCAGTATTTCGACGGAAGGCCGATATCGGTCGATCTTCCTGCGTCGTTAATATTCGAAGTAGGGTATACGGAGCCCGGTTACAAGGGCAATACGGTTACTAACGTCCAAAAAGAAGCGACTCTCACAAATGGTACGATAGTCAAAGTGCCCATTTTTATAAAAATTGGGGATAAAATAAAAGTGGATACACGTTCCGGGGAGTACATTTCTAAAGCCTAACATGCTCTTATCAGAGAATATTAATTTCGGATTAGTTCACGTTCCCACAATGTACATTGTCTTTGCGATAGGTTTTGTTTTCTGGATTTTCGTAATGTGGTACGAAGCCCGTAAGGACGGTTTTGATGACGAAAGATTTCTCGATCTCGTAATTGTCTCAACGCTTTCTGCCGCGCTTTTTTACTATCTTTTCAATCTGTTATATACGTACGTGAGTCTTTACCGACCGAACAATCCGCTTTTACACGTAAATTACGAAGTTATGGTAAGTTTTTTGGTTCTGCTGGGTGCCTTTTTGCCCCCCTTTTACTTTTCAAACAAAAGACGCTGGTCGCTATTTAGAATTTTTGACATTTATTCACTGGCGTTCGGGTTTTTCCTTGTTTTTGTAAGCCTGGGGAAATATCTTATAACCGGGGCATCAGAACATATATGGGTTGCGGTTCTCACACTCGCATTTTATTTGGGAGTATTGAGATTCAGGGGGTATAGATTCGTTTCCGGCCTGGTTTTTTCCTTGTTTTCCTTTTACTTGGGGGTAATTACCGCTGCTTTTTTTAAATCTCCGGGTTATTTGCTCTTTTCGGGAGCATTGTTTATTATTGGTCTACTTAACTTGTATTACAGGAGTAAAAAATATATGAACACAAGAAATCTACCAAAAGAGTTTGTCGAATTAATTAAGAGCCAGCTGACCAGTAAAGAGAAAGAGCTGCAAAAAGAGCAGGCAAGTTTGATGAAAGAAGACCCATACCTTCAAGCCGGAAGAACTGAGTCAAACTCAGAATATATGGACGAAGCAATCCTGGAAGATACAAGGAAGACAATTGCCGATGCTCAGGTGAGCATAGTTCAGACGATGCTTATCGAGGTCAAGAGGGCCCTGGCAGCCATTAAAATCGGCAAATACGGGATATGTGAAGTTTGCGGAGACCCCATAGATAAGGCCCGTTTAAGAGCGTATCCTCAAGCTACCACCTGTCTGAAACACGCCGACGGAGAATAATTTCCGATGGGTTTTTTATTTGACCCGACCCAAAACTGCGAGATTTTTTATCCCGTTTCTATAAGTTTAGTTGCAATTGTGGTGATTATCTACCTGTCGCGAAGGAGATACACCGGTTCCCGGGCGTCCCGCCTGGGCTTTGCCCTAATAATCCTCGGAGGGCTTTTGAATATTTTTGAAAGAGTTTATACCGGATGCGTGAGGGATTACGTGAATTTCTTCGGGTTATTCCGTTTCAACCTTTTTGACCTATTAGTGACTTCGGGGGCCATTCTGTTAATATACGAACTGTGGAAGATCAAAAAATAAACATAATCCATGAAACCGGCGATTACCTGGTAATAGACAAACCGGCCGGATTGGTAGTTAACCGCTCAAACACGGCAAAAGACATTACCTTACAGGACATGATAGAGGAGAGAAGTCCCGTTGCCTCTGATGCTGACCCGGACGAGGTAAGTCCCAGCGATTTTGTTTCGCGTTCGGGAATTGCACACCGTTTAGACAAAGACACCTCAGGAATACTTCTCGTAGCAAAAAACGAAGAATTTTTCGAGAATGTGCTGAGCCAATTCAAAGAACGTAGGATAGAGAAGGAGTATGCTGCGGTCGTGCACGGTAAACTCGAAGAGGATTCTATGGAAATCGATGCGCCGATAAAAAGAAGTCCCAAAGATCCGATGAAAATGGCTATAGTGGCGGACGGGAAAGAAGCCCACACTTTCGTGAAGAGAGTAAGTGAGCGTGAAATCGCAGGAAGTACTTTTTCTTATCTTGAAATAAAACCTACGACAGGACGCACTCACCAGATTCGAGTACATTTGGCAGCTGCTTTATTGTACATTGCCGGCGACCCTATTTATTGTCCAAAAAATTTACTCACAATAAGCACAGAAGTCTTCGGGAGAATGATGTTGCATGCGACCAAAATAAGATTCTTTGACCCGCAATTACATGAATTTGTACAATTTGAGTCTCCATTGCCAACGGAATATCTTCCATTCACTCTAAAAATATAGTAATGTATGAACATATATGAGATCTGTACCTGCCCAAAGGAAGAACCCTATTCGTAAGAAGAGTTCTCCCAAAACACTTAACAATAAAAGTAAACCCGGCGCAGGTAATAAAAAACTCATTAACAGGGGTACCAGGAAATACTTTTCTCAAATGGCCGTAGGCGGGATAATTTTTTTATCCGCCTTTATTTTTTTAGCCGGGTATCTGATATTTAAGTATCTAAACCAAACTTTTGCCTCCGCATCCTCACCGACTTCCTATTCCATAGCTAACAGTAAAATAGTGGCGCTCTCTTTCATAGAGGTTGAAAATATAAACGCGGACCCTGTCATCCTTAAAGGTCTAAAGTATATTGTTTTCGATAAAAACGATGAAAAGACAAGCATTTTTGATATTCCATTGGGTATCAAAGTCGACATGACCGGAAAGTTCGGCGAGGAGGAGATCTCAAAGGTGTTTGCCTTGGGAGCGTTAAATTCCACAAATGCCACGGAAGACGGAATAAAAACGGTAAACAATACTGTCATGAGGATTTTCGGTTTTTCAATAGATAAATACATTTTGGTCAACGAAGATTTGTCAGAGACTCTTTTGAATTCTTTCGCGGGTCACGGGTTGTCTGAGATACTAAATATTCAGGTTGCGGCCGATTTAAAAAAGTATACCGTGAGCAATCTGAGTATCCGCGAGTACTACTCCCTGGTGAAGTATTCCGGCGGTTTGCCGAAGGACAGGATATACGCGTACTCGATAACTCAGCAGGACATAGACGACAGTACGAATTTAGACAGTCAGATAGCGGACATGAATTTTGACGGGGATATTTCAAACGAAGAATTAAGCGTCTCAATTCTCAATGGCACGGATTACCCTGGTGTAGCTCTGTTTGGTTCCCGGCTTGTGACCAATTCAGGCGGTAGGGTAGTAGCGGTTTCGAACGCCTCTTCTAGGTACGACACCAGCTATATAGTCACGGACGTCAGAGATTCTGCGACTTTGAGCTACCTGAGCCGGGTTTTAGGAATCTCAAACATAATCTCCAAGCAGGAGGCCCAAAAATTCAATGAAAATGAGGTAGATAGGTCCGATATTACCGTAATAGTGGGATTTGACACTGCGGACTCT
>MEWJ01000015.1:0-11083 GCA_001773385.1 candidate division WWE3 bacterium RIFOXYD1_FULL_43_17
CTATTCTGAATGCTTCGAGATTTACCCACGCCTGTATCTGTGAAGGTAGGGTAGTTATTAAGTTGTTGCTTAGGTTGAGATCTACCACAGCTGTATTCTTTAAAAGATCTGCGGGTACTGAAACAAGCGAAGTGCCGTTTAAGTCAATTACTTTGTCTGTGAGAAGGTCAGGTGCAACAACTACTGGAGCGGGAGCACTATCAGCTACAATAGGAGCATTAACTACCGGGGTTACCACGGGAGTTGTTGATTTTTGATACTGGAACAAATAATAAACACCCAATACAAGAAGAGCCAAAATAGCTATGATTGGGAAAATAGATTTCTTCATAGCGCGATTATACCACTTCTCAGAATCTTTAAATTGGGAGAGCAACCGACTTATCCTTTTACTCCGAGCGCCGTAACAACTGACCTCGCGTTATCTTATTTACAGCTCCCACCGACACCCAAAGTACAACAGCCCATACTAAAAACCAGTACATACGGTACACACCTGTAGCCGAAATAGGCGTAAACATCAGCCAGAAAAATATCAGACTTGTATGCATGAGTACCGATAAGAGCAAACTTTTAGTGCGGCTATAGATCCAAACCATAAGAATTCTGTACGGTAGTAGAAATGAAAATAACGCCACACCGACAAAAAGAGCTACAGGAACTCCTTCAGCGGCAATAGCGCTTCCCCAAAAATTAACCAGAAAATGCCAGGCTCCCCATATCAATCCAAGTGATAGACCGGTTTTAAAAACATTAAAGCGGCGCAACATTATCGGAATAGCAAAACCCGTCCAACCGACCTCTTCCATTAATCCCCCAAGTAACGCCCCTATAAAAGTAAAGGACAACGTAACCTCACCTTCGCCTCCGGAAAATGCGGTAAGCACATACTTTTCAGAAAACTGAGAAAGAATTAAGTTGGAAATGATGAGAGAAAACGGTGCGATTAACAGGGCGGTATACCATCGGATATTTATTTTCGTTTTAAACAGGCGGTACGCATAATCCCTGAAACCTTCTTTACCACTTACCAGCGCGGTCATTAACAAACCGGAAATGGGAGGCCCGAGAAGAAAAGTCATTACTACTGCCGGTAAAATGCTAGGCGATGCCTGCGCCCGGGAATTTATAATGTCCGGTCCGACTATTAGTGCTACTATCCCCCACGACACAACAAAGGCCAGCACGAAGTAGAGTAGAAGAGCGTGTTTTTTTATAAGCAATCTCAAAGCGTTCATTTTTATACCCACGGAAGCTTTACCTTTTTCAAATAATCATTCCACGAAGCACCGTAAGCCTTCGATAAATATTTTTCTTCTTCCGGAGCGAACTTTCTTGAACCGATATATACGATAATTCCAATAAACAGTCCTAACCAGCTATTTAGTAAAAATCCTGCCCAGGGAAGCACTAAAAAGGACACCGCTGTGTAGAGCGGGTGCTTAACAATTACGTAAGGTCCGGTCGTAATAAGTTCTTTTTTCGGAACTTTTGTAAGGATTAAGTACACGGACCACGCCCACGTTATTATTCCGGGAATTAAAATAATTATTGAGATTGTTTTTAGAAGTTTGGAGGGGCCGCCGACGCTAAAAATTTCCGGAAATATTATATTTAAAAATAAAATTGGTACGAGGTAGGGAATAGCAAATATTCCAATTTTGTCTCCGCTGCCCATAAGTGTTTTTAACTTCATATTATTTTTCCTGCTTATTGTAATTTTAGATTCTTTTTTCGAAAAAAACAAACCTAAATGCTGCACCCTAGCGTAAAAATAGTCTTTAGGTATAAAATATAACTTAAGTATCTATTTTACAAAGGAAACTAATATGGACGAAAACAAAGAAAAGAAAAGCATCAAATGCGGTCCTTTTAAAAGTCCCTGTCAAAACGAAGCTATCTACGGTTTTGGACTAATCGGCGCCGCCGTCTATTACCTACAACACGCCACCAACCTTGGAGACGGACTTTTAGGAATAGTCAAAGCAATCGCATGGCCGGCAGTAATGCTTTACAAAGTGCTCGGAATGCTTGGTATGTAATTTCCGGAAAAGAAAAAACTCCGATTTTCTTTCGAATTTCGGAGTTTATTTTATTGCTACATATTTGTCAGTCTTTTCAGCACCTCGTAAGCCAGCATAGCTCCGTTAATTGCCCGGTGAATTGGCGGTTCCGGTTCGAGACCGAGAAACTTTGCTACATTATCCAAACTGACGCTCTTAAGCCCACGGCTCATCAGTTTTAACCACGCCATTGTCGGTATATCCAGGCGGTGATAATCCATCAGGTTCTTCAGGCCAATTTGCTTGTAGGCCTGGTCGATAAACCCCCAGTCGAACGTAACGTTGTGAGAGCAGAAGATCGCTTCTTTCGCGAGGGTGTTGTAGCAAACCATCGCTTTAAAAAGCGGCTTTGCATCTGCCCAGTCTGCTTCGTTGTACCCGTTCAACCCCCGCGCCGTCTCGTCGAATCTTTCCGGGTGGTCAATCTTTGTTTTAACTTCATACGCATTGAGAATTTTGAAAGATTTTTGATCGACCAACACTAGCCCGATCTCCACGATTTCGTGGTGCCCCGCAATTAGCCCCGACGTTTCAACGTCTGTGACTGCTATCGGCCTATCTAGATATTCCATGTGAACCATTTTTCTCTCCTTTACTGAGTTTTTTGGGTTTTCAGGATAATACTATGGGCACAGTAATTAGTAAAGCCGTCCCTTTTAAATTGAATACACCCCCGGACTCTGTTAAATTAAAGGTATGAAAACACCAACTTTAGATTTAATCGAAGAGCACAGCGGTATCATGCTGATGCTTAGTGTTATGAAAAAAGTTACGGAAAAGTTAAGGGCCGGAGAAGAGGTTAGTGAGGAGCACCTTAACAAAATACTCGAGTTTCTTACTAACTTTGCTGACAAGTGTCATCACGGAAAAGAAGAAGATATGCTTTTTCCCGAGATGGTTAAAAATCCGGCAAATCAAGGGTTGGTCACCGAACTTTTGGACGAACATGCGACCGCCCGTGTGTATATTAAAAACATTTCAGCTGCTCTCGTGAACTACGCGCCGGGAAATTCTGAAGCTACAACTATTGCGGAAAATATGGAAAAATACATTGTGCTTTTGACCGAGCACGTGAGAAAAGAAAATGGGGATCTTTTTCCGATAGCAAACAAAGAACTTTCTGAGGAAACTCAAAAACAAATGGAGGAAAGATTTGAGAAGTTTGAGCAAGAAGTGATAGGGGTAGGTAAGCACGAGGAGTATCACGGGTGGCTTGATGAGTTGAAACAATTCTATTTAGATTGATCCCGAGTGTGGTCCAAACTACCATTAATGTATAATTCGGTTAAATGATACTGATTTTAGACCGAAAAATAACACCGGAAGAATTTGAGAAAGTCCGTGAAGTCTATTCCGATTACATAAAAACCGTTATTGATGTAGAAAATAATACTTTAGCAGTCGGTGGTGAATATCATATTGACTGTGAAGATGTGTTAATAAAAAGTGGTAGTAAGCAAGAAAATCTTTATGGGGGCGGGTACAGAGTTAGTACAAAGGAAGTCGAATTTATGGCGATGAGTAACTACAAACCCGCTTTAGGCAAATATACTTACGAAATAATGGATTCTATGGTTAGACAAAAACTTAGCGACCTGACTAAGGAGTTTTTGGAATTATGAGAGATAAACAATTTATACTAAATTCAATAAAAATGGACTTACTAAGGCTTGTAACAGCAGTTGGAAATATACAAAACCCAATCCCACACAAATCCGTGCAGGAATTTCTTACTCACGCTATACAAGATTTTGATAAAACTGAACTTACAGAAAAGGAATTGGCACTTAAGAATCAGCTTCAGAAATTGGACAGCAGTTTACCTAATCTCGGGGATCCTTCATCAAGACTTCGATGGGCAGAGGACGCTTTAACTATAAGGTGTAGGCTGTAATGCTTTTATCTACAAGTCCAACCACCGTCGACCGGTAATATTATTCCCGTAACATACTTAGCTTCGTCTGAGGCTAAATAAACTGCAGCACCTGCAATATCTTCGGGGTCTCCCGCATAACCTAAAGGTGTGTTTGCTTTGACCATTGCGTTGAATGCTTCATCCTGTAATACATCTTTCGTCATATTCGTTTTAATAAAACCCGGAGCGATGGCGTTAACTCTAATTCCCAATGAAGCCAAATCCTGTGCAGAAGCCCTTGTCATGTTGGACACCCCGCCTTTAGCTGAACTGTAAGCAACAGTTCCCGCCAACCCGACAATTCCCAAAATCGATGTCATGTTTATGATGGAACCCTTCGTATTTGTTGCTTTCATAGCGTTAGCGGCAGCCCTGACCCCGTAAAATACGCCCGAAAGGTTAACTGCGATAACTTTAGACCAGTCGGCGTCAGTACAATCCAGCGCGCCGCCCAGAGCACCGATACCGGCGTTGTTTACCATAATGTCGAGTTTTCCGTACTTTTCTACAACTGTCCCTACTAATTTATTTACTTCTTCTGAGCTGGACACGTCACATTTTATAAATGAGGCTTTATCACCCAGACCTTCGATGAGTTGCGTGCCGTCGTTTATGTCTGAAAAAACCACAGTTGCTCCTTCTTCAAGATAAAGCTTGGCGATTGCTAACCCAATTCCGCTGGACGCGCCTGTTACGATTGCGATTTTATTTTGAAGTTTCATAGGTTTAAATTTTAGCATGCATTCGGGTAGCGATATACAATAACGGATAGACACTTACGCTCTTTTAAACTATATTCGATTTAAATGACTAATTTTTTTAACTTGAGCAAAATAGAAGATCCGCAACTTGAAGACTACTACGCGAAGTCAATGCTCGAGTTGAATGATTTTTTCGGCATTAAGTGGAAGCACCACACTCCTGTGGTATTTGTAGTAAATGACCGGGACACAATAAACATATTGCATGGTGAAGAAACCGGTGAATGGATAGTCGGGTGGATATCGGGAGGAAATATAGTTTTCGTGCTAAATAAAGATAAATTTGGAGAACATTCCGTACATAAATACGACGATAACGATTACTACAAACTAATCAAACACGAACTTGCCCACCTGTTTTTTAAGGTAATAACCGGGAATAAAACAGACCCCAAATGGCTCTGGGAAGGTGTCTCCATACTGGTGTCGGGCCAGGCGGAAAAGTGGGGGAAACCTGCTGGATTTAAGGGCTTTTTGGATGGGAAAGACGTGTACATTGAATCAGGGTACGCGTTGCTCTTACTTACTAAAAAGTACGGAGACGATAAACTAATTCAATTTTTGAAAGCTTATAAAGATTTTGACGGCGATGTAAGTGTCTTGTTTAAAGAAACTTACGGTTTGGATTTGAATTACGGTACTTTTAACGGTTTGTTGAGGAGTTGAACGCGATGGACAAACCGGAGCTCAAATTCAAACTAGACCCGGACCTGGATAAATGGACCGGAAAAGAATTTCTCACCTTCGATGAAACTGATATGTTTTCAAATTCCGTTCTTGCAGACCATCCAGAATTAAAAAAAGCCGGAGACTTGGAAAAAGAGGCCAAAAGTGAATTTATAAATAAATACGTCTCCGATTACTACGCAGGACATGGTAACGAGCTTGAAGAAAAGATAACCACCTCCTCAAAAGATTGGCTGGAAGTAAGCGAACAGTTTTACAATCTGGTTAATAAAATATTTTCAAAAGTCGGAGGACCGGAACACGACTGGCCGGACGGACAGTACGTTTGTTTCTTGTCCATCTTTAACTGCAACCCGAGATTTATCAAGCAAAAGTTTTTTCAAGCTTTCTATAAGCACCCTCAAACTGTCAACTATGTGTGTATGCACGAGGTGCTTCATTTCGCTTCCTACGATTATATAGAAAAGAACTTTCCCGCCGAATTTGCTATTCTTGGCGAAAACGGAATGTGGAAACTATCGGAAATATTTAATGACGTTATTTTAAGACAGCCTGAGTTTGTTGCTATTACAAAGCAAAGAGATCCTCCGATATACGCACAATCACGTGAAGAGCTGGAGAAGTATCAAGCCGAATGGCAGGAAAATCCTAACCTTGAACTGTTTATTCAAAATTATCTGAAAAAATAATCTACACCGGATTGACGATTTCCCGAATAATGCCTAGACTAAACTAATGCCCAAGAATCTCGCTGCTCTTTTTTCACCAAAATCAATTGTTGTCATCGGGGCTTCCAACTCACCCGAAAAAGTGGGCGCGGTAATTTTAAAAAATATCGTCGAATCGGAATATAAAGGTAAGGTTTTCGCAGTAAATCCCAACACCGACACAATCGGCAAAATAAAATGCTATAAAACCGTATTAGATCTCCCCGAAGTTCCCGATTTAGCAATAATTTCTATCCCCGTCGCTTTAGTTTTGCCCACAATACAACAAATTATTGAAAAGGGCATAAAGAACGTGGTTACGTTAACGGCCGGGTTTAAAGAAACCGGTCACGAAGGAGCAGAGCTAGAAAAACAGCTGGAAGAACTGTGTAATAAAAACGGAATTAATATGCTCGGCCCCAACTGCCTGGGATTTGTTAATAATCTAAGTTCTCTCAACGCTACATTTGCAAAAGTTCCTACAACTCCCGGTAAATTAAGATTTGTTTCACAGTCGGGCGCACTCGCCACAAGTCTCTTCGATTGGTTTTCTCTCGTCAACGTAGGATTTTCCGAATTTATAACGATGGGAAACAAAACGGTAATAAATGAAAATGATGTTTTGGAATATTTCTTAAGCAAAGATCAGTCGCCGATATCAACTTTAGCCGACGACGTAACGGGAAATATTGAACCGGTCGGAATGTATCTTGAGTCTATATCGGACGGCCAGCAATTTTTAAAACTAACAAAACAGATTGCCAAAAACGATCCTATTTTTATTATTAAACCCGGAAAAACAGCCGCGGCAAAAACTGCTATGCAGTCACACACCGGAGCTATCGCGGGTGCCGACGACATTTTGGATGTTGCTCTTAAACAATCTGGAGTTTACAGATGTTCTACTCTCGAAGAATTTTTTGACCTTTCTAAAGCCTTCGCCTGGAACGAAATTCCCAAAGGACCGCGGGTCGCTATTATTTCTAACGCCGGAGGTCCGGGAGTAATAAGTGCGGATGCTGTAATAGAAGAAGGCCTCGAAATTGCACAGTTCGACGACGAAACCAAAAAGAAATTGTCGGAGGTATTACCGAGATCCGCAAGTTTTCTCGACCCCGTCGACGTTCTCGGGGATGCTTTAGCCGGCCGCTTCTCAGATGCGGCGGAAATAGTTTTACAGACGGACAAGTGTGACTCCCTTTTAGTTATACTGACGCCACAAATGATGACTCAGATAGAAAAGACGGCCGAGATTATTGGTAACGTTTCGAAAAAATATAAAATACCCGTCTTCTGTTCTTTCATCGGAGGAACCGTGGTGTCCGCAGGAGAAATTGCCCTTAACAGACTTAAGGTGCCGTCCTACATGTTTCCTGAGCGGGCGATAGCGGTCATCGGGGCAATGTGGAAATTCAAGAGTCAGCAGGAAAAAATATTGAGGGAGATTACGGACATCGGCGTCCTTAACAAACAAATACTGCCTGAGGGCGCTGCCAAGATTTTACAGAAAGCTGTGGGCGCGGGTCAGAAGGCTTTAGATAATCTTGACGCGGATAGTGTAATTTCACTTGCCGGTATACAGACTCCCGGAACAAAGATCGCAGAGAATCTTAAAGACGCGGTTAAATTCGCAAAAGAAATAGGTTACCCGGTTGTTTTAAAACTTTCGTCTCCCGGTCTTTTGCACAAAAAACATTTCGGCGGTGTTATTTTAGACATAAGAAACGAGGACCAGCTTGAGAACGGATGGAGCACACTTGAAAGAAAATCAGAAAATCTGGATTCGGAAATAAAAGCGCACGTTAATTTTCAAATTCAAAAAGAAATTCCGAGCGGGGCAGAAGTTTTTGTCGGAATAAAAAGAGATCCGACATTCGGTCCGGTATTATTGTTCGGCGCCGGAGGTTCGCTGGTAGAACTTATCTCTGACAGAAACCTTCACTTACTGCCTTTAGACATGGCCAGCATTCAGGAACTGGTAAAGGGCTCCAAAATCTACTCGGTATTAAAAGGAACCGAAAATGAGCCCCCTTACGCGTTAGACAAGCTTTATAAACTGATATTCGACCTGCAAAAACTATACGAAGCGGCACCGGAAATTCAGGAAATTGAGATAAATCCTGTAATAGTCACGGTAAACGATGTCTGGGCGGTAGACACAAAGGTAATTCTGGAGGAAAACAAACCCAAACCCGCAGGACCTAAGTTTAAAGTGGCAAAAACCTTGAAAGCAGAAGTACTGGCAGGAAAGATGCACTATTTTGAATTCGAAGCTGAGGAACCTCTGGTACTAAAACCCGGGCAATATGTAAGCGTAAAAGTTTCTTCAACCAGAATTAACTGTTACTCTGTGGCCGGACAGTCTGCTCCAAATAAATTTAATCTTTTGGTCGATTCAACTCCCGGAGGTCCCGGTTCAAAATTTTTTGAGGCTCTAAAAGAAGGGGATGTAATTACATATCTCGGGCCTTTCGGAACGTTTACTTTAAAACCAGATGAAGGGGCAGACTCACTTTTATTTATGGCAACCGGTTCCGGTCTGGCTCCGTTAAAATTAATGTTCGAACATCTACTAAGAGTAGAAAAGACAACAAAAACCCTTGTACTATATTTGGGATTAAATAATTGTGAAGACGTATTTATGGAAAATTACTTTGCTTCACTTTCTAAAGAATTTCCAAACTTTAAATATAATATTGCAGTCTGCAATAAAAGTACTAAATGGAAGGGGGCCACAGGATTTATTACTCCTTTGGTGAAAAACGACTTTCCGGATGCAAGTAAATGTTCTGCGTATCTCTGTGGAAATAAGTTTATGATTAATGATGTTACAAAAGTTCTGACTGACTCCGGGTGCCCGAAGGACAGGATTTATTTCGAAAAATACGATGCCTAATGTAAATAAAGACCAAGAAATAATATCGGTAAAAATAGGCGCAGAGGCCGGACAGGGCGTCAAATCAGCAGGTCTGATGCTCGCTAAGCTCGCCATACGCTCGGGATATCATATCTATAATCAAATAGAATACCCGTCACTTATTAAAGGGGGGCACAACGTTCTTCAGGTTAATATTTCTAAAAGTGAGGTTACTGCACCGCGAAAAGTTAACGACATTCTCATTGCTCTTAATCAGGACACTATAAATAAGCACATTACGGAATTCTCAAATGATTCAGGATTAATTTTTGACTCTGAGGCCAAAATAGATACTTCCAAAGTTCCGTCAAATGTGGCGTTACTCGGAGTGCCCTTGTCAAAGATTGCTAAAGAGTCGGGCAATTCAGATTTGTTAATTAACACCGTCGCTTTGGGAGCCGTCACCGCCGTACTCGGCGGAAACCTTACTATTCTGAATAACTTAATTGCGGAAGAATTCGGAAGTAAAGGAGAAGAAGTTGTAAAAGTTAACGTGTCGGCAGCTGAGCAGGGATTTAAACACATTACTGAAAATTATAAAAAGAACCTGAGGGCTTTTCTCAGTCCCTCTGATTCAGTCAGTAATTTTGTTCCTTATATGGCGGTCGACGGAAACGAAAGTGTCGCGTTAGGAGCAATTTCAGCCGGGCTTCAGTTTGCGGCAATCTACCCGATGTCTCCTGTTTCAAACATTTTAGCTGTACTCGCCGAAAATCAGGAAAAGTTCGGGTACATTTATAAACAACCCGAGGACGAACTTTCAGCTATAAATATGTCTATAGGGGCATCCTACGCAGGTGCGAGATCCATGACAGCTACATCAGGCGGTGGTTTTTGTCTGATGACCGAAGGATACGGACTCGCAGGAATGACCGAAACACCACTGGTAATAATAGAAGGTATGCGCCCGGGACCGGCCACCGGACTTCCTACCTGGAGCGACCAGGGTGATCTGCAGATGATCTTAAATGCCCACCAGGGTGACTTTCCAAGAATAGTCCTGGCTGCAGGCGATGCGAAAGAGGCTTTTGAACTTACCATGCAGGCCTTTAACCTGGCCGACAAATACCAGACGCCCGTCGTCCTTATTATTGATAAAAATATTTGTGAAAACTCCCAAAGCTTTCCCTTATACGACTTTGCCGGTTATAAAGTAGACCGCGGAAGATTTTCAACGGAGAAGGTAGAGAATTACAAAAGATACGAACTTACCGCCGACGGTATTTCACAAAGAACCGTTCCCGGCGCGGGAAACTTTTTTGTCGCGAACTCAGACGAACACGATGAAGAAGGTTACTCAACAGAAGATCCGGAAATCAGAATTAAAATGATGGAGAAAAGAATGAACAAACTAAAAGTCTGCAAAAAAGAAGACATGCAAAAACCACAACTGTATGGTCCGGAAAATGCAGACGTCACTATTGTTTCCTGGGGAAGCAATAAAGGAACTATACTCCAGGCACTGAAAGAATTGGAAAATGTAAATTACGTGCACATAAACTGGCTCAGTCCTTTCCCGTCAGAAGCTTTATCAGAGATGTTATCTAAATCAAAATATATTTTAAATGTTGAATGTAATTACACAGGACAGATGGCCAAACTAATACGCGAAAATACACAAATTAAAATTGATGAGAACTTTTTGAAATACGACGGAAGGCAAATTTTCCCCGAAGAAATTATCGACGCTGTTAACAAGATAAGGAGTAAAAAATGACAAAAATGTCTGATTTACAAACGCCGCACTTTCCAAACTGGTGCCCGGGCTGTGGGGACCTGAACATCTGGGGTGCCTTCAAAAATGCGGCAGTTAAGGAAGGTTGGGACAGCTCGAACACCGCCATTGTTGCCGGAATTGGTTGTCATGGCCACATCGTCAACTTCATTAAACTAAACTCATTTGAGGGTTTACACGGCAGGGCTTTGCCGGTGGCGGCCGGAGTTAAAATGGCCAACAACCGTCTTAACACTTTCGTTTTCACAGGAGACGGAGATTGTTTTGGCGAAGGTGGAAATCATTTTATACACACCTG
>MEWJ01000015.1:11136-12422 GCA_001773385.1 candidate division WWE3 bacterium RIFOXYD1_FULL_43_17
ACGGAATTAATTATTGAAGCAAACAAACATAAAGGTCTTGCAGTGATTGATATTCTTCAACCCTGTGTAACATTCAACAAAGTTTGCACACACGGGTTCTATCAGGAAAACACTTACTATCTGGAAAGTGAGTACGATCCTTCGGATAAAAATAAGGCCTTAGAAAGAGCCTCTGAGTTTGGTGACAAAAAAATACCTCTCGGCATATTTTATAGATCAGAAAGACCGTCATACGAGGACCAACTTCTGCAGATTAAAGAAAAGCCTCTGATAGAAACGCCTGTGGAAAGATCGTCAGCGGTAGAACTTTTCAAAAAGTACACATAGTAGTTGCCTTACCCTAAAAAATTCTTTACCATAACCTAATGGAAGATAAAGAAATTCTAATAGGAAAATATAAAGTAAAAGTATTAAGGGACGGTTGCATCGGTGCGGGATCCTGCATAGCTGTATCTCCCGCAGTTTTTAAGCTGGATGAGAACAACAAGGCTGTATTTGTGGATGGCGCAGCTGACGAAGCTGAAAACATACTGATGGCCGCGCAATCATGCCCTACCAAAGCTATTGTTGTTACCGACACAGAGACCGGTAAACAGGTTTGGCCTGATTAATGTCAAATATAACTAAGGGTATTTACATTTCATTAGCTACAGCTGTTATTTCAGGCGTTTCTATTTTTGTTAATAAATTCGCCGTCGACGCCATTAAACCCGCGCTGTATTTCACTTCAATTAAAAATGTGGCAGTGGCGATTTTAATCGTTGCTATTGTTTTAGCTACGGGGGAGTGGAAGAAAATCGCCAAACTAACCAAAAAAGAACTCAGGTATTTACTTTTAATCGGGTTAATCGGAGGTTCACTTCCTTTTTATCTATATTTTTCAGGCCTGTCACAAACTCCTGCTGTAAACGCGGCAATCATACACAAAACTTTGGTGTTTTGGGTAATGCTTATGGCCATTCCATTTTTAAAAGAAAAGGTGTCTAAGTGGCAGTTACTGGGAGTTTTCATGCTGTTTGCCGGAAACGTGTTTGTCGGCGGTTTTAAAGGCTTTAAATTTTCCCAGAGCGAATTAATGCTTTTAGTTGCGACGGTTTTATGGGCAGTTGAAAACATAATTGCGAAAAAAGTTCTTACTACCGTTTCGCCCAATATCGTTACTGCGTTCAGAATGGGATTGGGCTCCGTCGTACTTATGTCGGCGACAATAATAACGGTACCGCAGGTATTACAAAAAAGCTTAGCGTTAAGTAGTGAGCAGTTTTTCTTTATGGGACTTACCGTAC
>MEWJ01000015.1:12485-13136 GCA_001773385.1 candidate division WWE3 bacterium RIFOXYD1_FULL_43_17
TAACCTCTGTCCTGGTTTCTTCTACGTTAATTACGAACGTGCTGTCGGCAGTGTTTGTTACACACAGCTGGAATGCGGTGCTGACGGTTCAGGCTGTGTTGATAGTTGCAGGACTAGTGCTATTTTCGAAAAGTACAACAACCCGACCCAGTACCGTCACCCTCACTACACTATAGGTTGACGCACTAGACAGATAGTTTATAATTTACCGTATTCAATCTAAACAACTGCAATAAATCAATTGCTGTTAACCAAGAAGGAGGAGAGATGGCTGAGTACGAGACACTACTGGTAATGATCGATAAACGCGGTGGCAGCAGGTACAGGACATACAACGTAAGACAACGTATCTGCGACTCAGGTCTGGAGATCTTCGATTTTCCCTTGGACAGGGTCGCACTCAGGGATAGTCACCTCGGGTGTATTGGATACGACCTGATCAAAAAACTCAATGACATTGACGGCATCGAGGGGGTAGTTATTAGACCATACAGCCTGTGCGTTGAACGGAATATTGTTTATAGCTGGGCAGACATCGAAAATGATATTCTGTTTACAATTGAAGCAGCTGTAAAAAAACCGGTAGAAATAAAAAGGAGATGAGCACGTAAAAGGCCGGGATTTTTCAAAAAAAACCCGGCTTTTCTTTTC
>MEWJ01000015.1:13147-14314 GCA_001773385.1 candidate division WWE3 bacterium RIFOXYD1_FULL_43_17
AACCCTTCAACAAAAGGAAACGTCTCTTTAATAAGAGTGCGTTTATACACACCTTTTACTTTTTTCAAAGAATTTAAACTTACCACCACCGTCTTTTTGTTTACTTTTTCAACTTTCCCCCAGCGGATCATGCAGTTGTTAATTGACTCCAGATTATAAGGAACAGAGCCGCTTGCCCTTCCTACGCCGACGTGCAAAACCTGAAATAAGTGGGTGGGGATAAACTTTTTCGGCTTTTCGGTCTTAAGCTCGTCGACGAACCATTCAGGAACACCCTGCTTTGTAAAAAAATTCAAGAGAACAGGATAATCTTTATTCTTGGCCTTTAACAGCGTATCGTTGCCCAGCCAGTAGCTCTCAACGACCCTATATGAAAATTTTTGCAATCCGGTGATTTTCGACAGCGTTCTCAAATACGGGTGCAAAACAATAAAATGCTTAAATTCTTCTTCGACTCCCACACACTTTCCACTTATAACGCACGCCTTAAACTTCTCGGGCGCAGAATCCTTACCACAATAGCCTAATGAGTTCGGGGGAAGCGTAAATCTTGAGTTTAATTGAAGTGCCTTTTTGTCTATACAGGCATTTTAGAGCAAACCTGTTGTAAAATAAAGGTTGCCTATGAAAGTTTATGTATTCGGAAATAAAGATTTGGGGTTGGACAACAAAGCTTTTGCCGCGCAAAAAAAGTTGGGTACTATATTCCCTCAAATTGAATTCGTAGAGGTTAAGCTTAATGCGGACTTACCTTTCGAGCACGACGAACAGGTTTATATTATGGACACGGTCGAAGGAATTGAAGAGCCGGTTTTAATAGAGGATTTGGATAAACTTATTAACACAAATTCAGTTTCTGTACACGACTTTGACCTGGGGTTTCAACTGAAATATCTGAAGAAGCTGGGAAAGCTCGGTAATGTTACAATAATAGGACTGCCGATGGGAAAAAAGACAGATTACTTGCGTATCCAGTCAATTTTCAAAAAGTTGGTAGCGCAGGACATGCAGGGATCGTAAGCTCTGATTATTTTTTCAGCTTCAACCCTAAGAACATTTTCCGGCTTATCGAGGTTTGCACCAAAGTATTTTCTCAGGTCCTTTTCTATATTTATCTGGTTCTGTGAGGTAGGGACAATAACATCGTAATCCTCGATCATACCTTTA
>MEWJ01000015.1:14397-15069 GCA_001773385.1 candidate division WWE3 bacterium RIFOXYD1_FULL_43_17
TGTTCGACATCAGCTTTTGTTCTCGGGTTAAGTAAGTCTTTATTAAAGTTCAATCTCGCCAATGCACCCACTAAATAATTATCATGCTGGTCAGAAAAAACGTAACCCTCGGATTGGGAGTATGGTACGACAACGGATTTAAGAAAGTCGTGAAAATTACTTTCGGTAATTGCCTTACCGTCGGAATTTGTAATTTCACCTTCGATAAAATCAAAACTCTTGCCGTTTCTTAAACACAAAAAGTCGGCGTCACTAAACAACTCTTGTTTGTAATCAAAGAAAGTTTTAATTCCTCTCAGAACCTGGGGTCTTATTTTTTCCAATCTTTCTATTAGAGCCGGGAACTTTGCCGGATCCGGAGTTTTCAAAAATCCCCCGACGGTAGGGTAGGGAGCGTGAATAGCAGCCCCAATTATTACGTCGCTAATGTCGGTACCAAGCTTTTTGATATCAAACGAGTCGTGTAACAAAATATGTCCGGAATCGTCATGGTCGTCGGGTATGTCCAGGATAGAATCAATTCCTAAAACATCGGGTAAAACAAAGAAATAAAGATGCAGAGCATGGTCGCGTATCATAAGACCGTCGTAGGCGACCCTCCGTAACAAGCGTGTTTGTTCTGTCAAAACAATGTCCTGTGATTTTTCTATCGCCTCGAGAGACGCAAAAAGA
>MEWJ01000016.1 GCA_001773385.1 candidate division WWE3 bacterium RIFOXYD1_FULL_43_17
CTTGACAAAGCAAAAGAAATATCCGAATCGGAGAAGGAAGAAACCGTGGAAGTTATGGAAACGTGGGTACGTGAATTGCACCTCTCAAACCCGGGAAGAACCTCGGCCATACAGATAAAAAAAATCCTCCAGACCAAAAAAGCTCTTGAAGAAACGAACGTGAACCAGCGTCTCTCGATAGAGGCTCTTTTGCTTGATTTGTAGGCAAAAAACGCCCGAAAAGTGTTGAATTAACCTTCCCACTGATATACAATACTAGGGTTATGGCTAACATCTACGATAATTACAGCTCAGACCAAATACAGGTTCTCGAGGGACTGGATCCTGTCAGAAAAAGGCCGGGAATGTACATTGGCTCTACCGGACAGGAAGGGCTTCATCATTTAATAACCGAGGTCGTGAACAACTCAATGGATGAAGCGATTGGCGGTTTTGCTAATCACATAAAACTCGTTTTCACCGAATACGGTTCCGCGATTGTCTACGATAACGGACGTGGAATTCCCTACGACATAAAAAAAGGTTACGGTGTGAGCGCTCTTGAACTTGCCTACACTAAATTACACGCAGGTGGAAAATTCGGCGGCGGGGGATATAAAGTTTCAAGCGGACTGCACGGAGTAGGAGCTTCTGTCGTTAACGCGCTTTCAAAGTGGTGTAGGGTAGTGGTCAAAAGAGGCCCCGATATCGTAATACAGGAATACGAAAACGGCGGACACGTAGTAAGACCGGTAGAAAAAATAGATCCTTCTAAACCCAAAACAATTTCCAAACTAAAATCCGCACAGTGGGGCATTGATCTTTCCACGTTTGATTATGAAACAGGCACGGTCGTGGAATTTATGCCTGACGAGACCATTTTTGAAACTACCAACTTCGATTTTAAATACTTTTTAAACCAGCTAAGAGAATATGCTTACCTTACCGCAGGCATAAAATTCGAACTCGAAGACCACAGAACAGGCCAACACTATACTTATCACTTCGAAGGTGGTGTTAAAGCATACTTAACTGCCTTAAACAGAAATAAAACAGTATTAAATCCGACCGTTTACCACGTGAAAAAGGACTACGAAGACGTAACGGTCGAGGCAGCTCTCCAATATAACGACTCTTTCACCGAAAACGTTCTCACATTTGCAAACCACCTTAAAAATTCCGAAGGGGGTACACACCTTACCGGTTTCAGAACAGCACTCACCAAATGTGTTAACGACTACGCAAGAAAAGCGGGTTATCTAAAGGAAAAAGATTCCAATTTATCTGGAGACGACCTGAGAGAAGGGCTTACAGCGGTAATATCCGTGTCACTCGATTCCGCCTCACTTCAATTTGAAGGACAAACAAAAGCTAAACTGGGCAATACGAACGTCAGAGTCGCTGTAGAGTCAGTAATAAAGGAGTCACTCGAAACCTTCTTTAACGAAAATCCCAAAGACGCGCAATCAATAATAGAGAAAAATATCCTCGCACTAAAAGCGAGAATGGCAGCCAAAGCCGCGAGGGATACAGTCATACGAAAGACCGCTCTCGAAGGCAGCGGTGTCCTTCCCGGAAAATTGGCCGACTGTTCTAAAAAAGATGCGGAAAAAACCGAGATATTCATCGTCGAGGGAGACTCCGCGGGGGGTTCCGCAAAGCAGGGTCGAAACAGGGAGTATCAGGCCATCCTGCCTATATTCGGGAAGATTCTGAACACAGAAAGAGCTCGTTTGGATAAAATAGTAGACAGTGACAAGTTTAAAGCCCTTATTATTGCCATAGGTGCGGGGATAGGGGAGCAGTACAATCCGGCTAAGGTCAGGTATGGAAAAATAATACTTATGGCAGATGCCGACGTCGACGGAATGCACATAGTTTCACTTTACTTAACATTCTTTTATAGACACATGCCTGAACTGATCCAGGAAGGACACATTTATGTAGCGGTTCCTCCTTTATATAAGGCTGTCTGGGGAAAAGAGAAGAGATACCTTTTTGATGACAGAGACAGAGAAAAGTTTTTGAAAACACCGGACGGTCAAAAATCAGTTACCCAAAGGTTTAAAGGTCTCGGAGAAATGAATGCCGACGAACTGTGGGAAACTACTATGAACCCGGAAACAAGACGACTTAAACAGATAAACGTTGAAGATGCTTCGAAGGCCGATGAGGTTTTTACAATGCTCATGGGCGAAGAAGTGGCTCCCCGAAAAAGATTTATTCAAACACACGCTAAGCAGGCAAATCTGGATATTACATAAAATCCAAACTTGGTTTATACTTCATCACAAATACGTTATTAAAGGAGAGAGAAATGAGTGATCTTCAGGCGATTAGAAGGTGCCGTATAGGTAACCCGTCGACAGAAAAAATATGTCCTGACAACATCAAACACCTGGTGAAAATTCCCGTTAAGCTGATTTCAGATGTACAGACCAAAGAATTTCTTTTCTACATCCAGGCGTCCAGAACCGGCAATAAATGGGAGCTTCACGGCCCCACACTCAAAAAGATCAGAGAGCAAATAATGGACGAGGGTTTTGAACCCGAAGATTTTAACTTCGAACTCTTTAAATGCAGGGTGAGAAAATTCCTAAGTTGAGACCACAACCGCCGAATCCCCCACGGCAAGGACCCAAAAAAAGAACATCTTTTTTGGGTCCTATATTTTTTCTAACTAAAATTCCCGCCAACCTGCATGCCTGGAACCTTACGACGTACATGCCTAGAACCGCATAATATTAAGGAAAATAAGGTTGACAAACAAACCTGCGCGCGGTTAAAATTCTCCTCATGATTGGATTAAAGGAATTTTCAACGTTTGAGGTTGCAAGTTTGTTCGGTGTTTTGGGTATAGCTCTGTTAGGGCTTTACTACGCATTCTATTTGAGGCGTCAAATTTTAAGCATTGCTTTGCCGGAAGGGAAAATGACAGAAGTGTGGGGCGGCATCAAAGAAGGGGCCGAAGCATACTTGGCATCGCAGTGGAAGATCATACGTAATATGATTGGCGTGCTTGTAGTTGTGCTGTTTCTTAGCGTATGGGTGGTGCAACCTTCCATAGAAGCTACGGAAGTATTCGGTGCGAACGCAAAAGTTATCGTCGCGGTAGGACGCGCGTTGGCGTTTTTAGCCGGAGCAATGTTCTCGGCAATGGTTGGCCGTCTGGGCATGAGAATGGCAATAGATGCGTCTATTAGAGTTGCCGCTCTTGCCTCTAAAGAAAAGGCAGCCGAAGCTCTGAAAACCGCTTACCGTGCAGGTACCGTTACGGGAATGCTCACTGACGGGCTTGGATTATTGGGCGGAACTTTAATTTTCATATTATTCGGAAAAGCAGCTCCCGATGCATTGTTGGGATTCGGATTCGGAGGTACCTTACTTGCTCTATTAATGAGAGTCGGTGGTGGTATTTACACAAAAGCTGCAGATGTTGGTGCTGACCTTGTAGGAAAAGTCGAAGCAGGCATACCTGAAGACGATCCGAGAAATCCCGCAGTTGTTGCTGACTTAGTCGGAGACAACGTCGGAGACTGTGCAGGAATGGCGGCCGACATTTTCGAAAGTTACGAAGTTACTATAGTGTCATCATTAATCCTGGGGTTGGCCCTGGCCTCTCTTACAGGATCCGTAAAATGGATAGTGTTTCCTTTAATAGTACGCGGTATTGGAGTGTTAAGTTCAATAATCGGAACCGCCTTTGTTAAAAGCAGAAACAACGAAAACCCGTTACATACTATTAATAGAGGCTTCTACACATCGGCCGCAATATCCGTTGTCTTATTCGCTGTCATCGCACAGTTCTATATGCATGAGTGGAGAGCATTCGGATCAGTCGTTATCGGTGTTATTTTAGCTATTGTCATCGATCACGTAACAGGTTACTTCACGGACGGTGCGTATGCTCCTGTTAAGAAAATCGCGGAACAAACCAAAAGCGGAGCAGCTACAACAATACTTTCCGGTCTTTCAACGGGCCTGGAATCCAGCGTTTGGTCAGCTCTCGTCATTGCATTAACAATAGTAGGGGCAATTGCAATTTATTCGGGATTCCCTCCTGTATACGTTTTGTACGGAGTATCGTTAACCGGTATCGGGATGCTAACTCTTACCGGCAATAACGTAGCTATGGACTCGTTCGGACCTATCTCTGACAACGCAGGCGGCATAGGCGAAATGGCAAAGATCGATCCTAAAGGTCAGGCCATTTTGGCCCGTCTTGACGCAGCAGGAAACACCACAAAAGCTATTACTAAAGGTGTGGCTATAGGAAGCGCAGTTATAGCAGCAGTTTCATTATTCGGCTCATTTATAACTGATGTTGAAAAGGTAAGACCCGGAACTTTGTCGAACGGTATTAGAGTATCCGAACCTCTTGTCTTCGTAGGACTATTGATCGGCGGTGCTTTACCGTTACTGTTCAGCTCCCGTCTTATCGACGCCGTTTCACGTGCAGCCTCAGCCATCATTGCTGACGTGAGAAGACAGTTTAGAATACCCGGTATATTAGAAGGAACCGTAAAACCCGACTACGCTACAACCGTTGCTATCTGTACCAAATCAGCTCAAAAGGAATTATTACCTATAGCTCTCTTGGCAGTATTAAGCTCGGTTTTGGTAGGACTTTTATTCGGAGTCGAACCTCTCGGAGGTTTCCTCGCCGGTTTGATTTTATCGGGACAACTATTCGCGGTGTTTATGTCTAACGCCGGAGGTGCCTGGGATAACGCCAAAAAATATGTTGAAGAAGGTAATTTCGGAGGTAAAGGTTCAGAAGCGCACAAAGCCAGCGTCGTTGGTGATACTGTGGGAGATCCATTGAAGGACACCGCAGGTCCTGCTCTTAATCCTTTGCTTAAAGTTATTAACCTTATCTCGGTTATCATAGCTCCTCTCCTAGTCGTTGATATTAACCCGGTGGTTAAGTACGGACTTGCTGCAGTCATACTGGCAACTCTTGCCTGGTTACTTTTCTTTCAGAAGAGTGACTCTAAAAAGGCAGCTTTCGCTCAGGAATAACTAGGTCATTAGGTTACGTCAACTTTCGTGAAAGACCGCGCCCGGCGCGGTCTTTCTTTTTCCCCAAACAACCCGGCCACGGGTAAACCATTTATGGCGTTTTTCCCTTTATAGCACTAAAAAAGGGGTGGAAAGATACCCAAAAAAGTGTTAATATTATTTAGTTATGGCTAAGAAAATAGAAGAAATAACTCAACTTACTCAGGAAGAACTGGATGCAAGAATAATCAAAACCGAAATCACAGATGAGATGCAAAGTTCTTATCTGGACTACGCGATGTCGGTTATCGTTTCCAGAGCACTACCTGATGTCAGAGACGGGCTCAAACCGGTACAGAGAAGAATAATATACGCAATGCAGGACCAGAACATGACCGCTTCGACCAAATTCCACAAGTGCGCAGCTGTTGTAGGAGAAGTCTTAAAGAAATATCACCCCCACGGCGACACTTCAGTTTACGAGGCTCTTGTAAGAATGGCTCAGGACTTCAATCTAAGATACCCGCTGGTATTCCCGCAGGGAAACTTCGGAAGTATTGACGGAGATCCGCCGGCAGCCATGAGGTACACCGAGTGCAAGCTTCAAAAGATTTCCGAAGAGCTTTACTCCGACATAGACAAGGAAACCATAGCATTCGTAATGAATGACCTGCAAAACTACGAACCTACCTATTTACCCAGTCTTTTACCTAACTTGCTACTAAACGGTGCGGCAGGAATTGCTGTAGGTATGGCAACAAACGTACCTCCCCATAACCTCACGGAAGTTGTCGGGGGCATAGAACTTTTAATTGAAAAAGCTTTGAAAATAGGCGAAAAGCCCGGAAAAGACGACAAAGAAAAAATCGCCAAATTATCATTTGAGTCATCGGCCAACGTCGAAGATCTCGTAAAAATTATAAAAGGGCCTGATTTCCCGACAGGCGGTACGATTTACGATCAAAAAGAAATAATACAGATGTATGCGACAGGAAAGGGTAGGGTAGTGACACGCGCAACAATGGGTGTTGAAGAAGGAAAAGGCGACAAATTGAAGCTTGTGGTGACCGAAATTCCTTACATGGTCAATAAATCCACGCTAATATCCAAAATTGCTGATTTAGTTAAAGACAAAAGGGTAGAGGGAATCTCTGACCTAAGGGACGAATCCAATAAACAGGGAATAAGAATTGTCATAGAACTTAAAAAAGAAGCAGTGGTAAAGAAAATACAAAATCAGCTTTATAAATATACTCAACTTCAGAACACTTTCAACGCAAATTTCGTAGCTTTATTGGACAACGAACCTAAGCTAATGACACTTAAAATGATTTTAGAGGAGTTTGTCCGACACAGACAGCAAGTAGTAGTCAATAGAACAATTTATTTACTCAAAAAAGCGCGTGAACGCGAACATATCCTCCAAGGTCTAAAAATTGCACTGGACAACCTTGATGCTGTCATCGCGCTCATAAGAGCAAGCAAGGACGCCGAAGTAGCAAAGCTGGGGTTAATGAAGAAGTTCGGCCTTTCCGAGATACAAGCCCAGGCGATCCTGGATATGCAACTGAGAAAACTGGCTGCTCTCGAAAGACAAAAGATCGAAGACGAACTTAAACAAATAATCGCTACAATAGAAGACTACGAAGACCTGTTAGCCTCACCTGAAAGAATTATCGGTGTAGTGAAAAGAGAACTCGCTGATCTTAAACAAAGATACGGAGACAAAAGAAAAACTATCGTTGTGAAAGGAATGGTGGGGGAACTATCAGACGAAGACCTTATAATCGACGAGCCTTGTATCGTAACAATAAGCGAAAGTGGTTACATAAAGAGACTTAAAGAAGACACCTACAAGAAACAGGGCAGGGGAGGCAAGGGAGTTGTCGGGCAGGGATTGAAGGAAGAAGACAGTGTAGACACAATCAGAACCTGCGCCACACATGACTGGGCTCTGTTCTTCACAAACACCGGACGCGTTTACAAAATGCGCGTGTGGGACATACCGGAATCTTCCAGAACAGCTAAAGGAACTCCTTTGGTCAACTTCCTGAGCACGACCCAGAGCGAAAGAATTCAGGCCTTCTTAACCATAACTACAGCTGATATGTCCGAAGAAAAAGGATTTGTATTCTTTGTCACGGAAAAGGGTGTCGTTAAAAGAACCGGGATGCCGGAGTTTTCAAACATCAGGTCGTCAGGAATATTGGCCATAAAACTCGGGGACGGAGACAATCTGGCCTTTGCCGGTATTACCTACGGAGAAGACGATGTTCTAATAACCACAACCATGGGTCAGTCAATAAGATTTAGCGAAAAAGACGTAAGGGACATGGGCCGCGCAGCAGGAGGTGTCACAGGAATCAAACTATCTAAGGGAAACGACAAGGTTGTGGGCTCAGTAATAATTCCAAACAAAGCTAAGAACATAGATCTTCTCGTAGTATCCGATAAAGGATATGGGAAGAGAACAAAGACAGGCGAGTATAAAACACAAAGCAGGGCAGGATCGGGAATATTAACCTACAAAGTAACTGATAAGACCGGACATTTGGTTAGCGCCAGAGCAGTAAACACAGATAACGGGTCAGATGTCCTCCTCGCCACTAACAGCGGAAAAGTACTGAGAATAGGCGCTAAAAACGTACCCGTATTGGGCAGGGCAACGCAGGGTGTCAAATTAATGAAGCTGGACTCGGGCGATGCCCTGACTTCAGCGGCGGTACTCGAAGAGTCACTTGAAGAAATCACCGAATAATTTATCCTGTACGTGTGAGATTTCCTGAAAACTTTCAAATAGAAAAAGGTTTATTCCTGTCAAAGGGATATAAATATATTGCGGGTGTGGATGAAGTGGGTAGGGGACCGCTGGCGGGCCCTTTGGTTGTGGCTGCTGCAATATTGGATATAGAAAAAATACTGGGGATAGAAGAAACGCTCGAGAATAGGATTAACGACGTCGAATATATGTATAAAACAAACTACAAAAACATAACAGACAGCAAGAAAATATCCCCAAATAAACGGACCAGAACAAACGAATTCCTTATGCAGGAATGCCTTTCTTTCTCAATTGCGGAAATAGACAACGATACGATAGACAGGGAAGGAATGTCCGTTTGCGTATCCCGGGCTTTTGAAAAAGCGGTTGCAAGCCTGAAGATATCGCCTGAGTTCATCATAACTGACGTAGTACAGATACACGCAGTAGAAAAAGACCGCCAACTAAACATAATCGAGGGCGACTTAAAAAGTATCAGCGTCGGAGCTGCCTCTATAATTGCCAAAGTTTACAGAGACAATCTGATGGTAGAAATGGATAAAAAGTTTCCTCTTTATGGCTTTTCTTCCCATAAGGGATACGGAACTAGCAGGCATATCGAAGCGCTAAAATTACACGGTCCCTGCGAAATTCACAGAAAAAGTTTCGAGCCTCTTGCTTCTTTTCTCCATACTTGCTGAACTTTTTTGCATGACGTAACATAATGGTTGTGTATTTAAACGACCTGAGAACAGCTCTCAGCTATGATGACGTTTTATTAGTACCCAAGATCTCTTCGATAGAGTCGAGAAGGGATATAAACCTTAATACCCGTATATCCAAAAAACTTGAACTGTCCATTCCATTAATTTCTACAAATATGGATTCAGTCACAGACGTTGAAATGGCGGTAGCTCTGGGGAAACTCGGGGGAATGGGCATTCTACCCAGATTTGATGCTCCCGAAGTTCAGGCCGAAAAAATTTCTAAAATTAAATCCTCCGGGGTGATTGCTGCAGTTTCGCTGGGGTGCAAAGAAGGTTATAAAGAGGCGGCAGAACTGCTCGTTAAATCCGGTGCAGACGTAATCCTGATGGATGTTGCCCACGGTCACCTCGAAAAATTTATTGCAGCGACAAAGTACGTGGCTGAAAAGTACGGAAATAGCGTGACCATAATTGCCGGTGTGATAGCAACGTACGAAGGTGCGTGCGCTCTTTTCGAATCCGGCGCCGATGCCGTAAGAGTGGGCGTAGGACCGGGTTCCATCTGTACCACAAGGATAATGACCGGGCACGGTGTCCCTCAAATTACGGCTATATGTGAAGCAAAAAAGGCAGCTGCAAAATATAATAAGATAATAATTGCTGATGGGGGCGCCAAAAATTCAGGCGACATCGTCAAAGCTTTGGCTGCAGGAGCGTCGGCAGTAACATTGGGCAACTTATTCGCAGGAGTAGACGAGGCTCCGGGCGAAATAATTGAAATAAACGGTAAAAAATATAAAGAATATAACGGTTCCACCTCAAAGAAAGAAAAGATAAGACAGATAGGGAAGTACTCTCAGGATAAAAATGAGTCATACGCCAACCATACCGAAGGCGTCGAGGCTTTGGTACCTTATAAGGGGCCGCTCAGCGATGTTGTAGAAAGCCTTCTGGCGGGGGTAAAGTCAGGATTTAGCTACTCGGGAGCAAGAGATGTTCAAGAATTATGGAAAAACGCCGAATTTATCCGCATAACTCAGGCAGGTATGCGTGAAAGCAACGCTCACGACGTAATTTTGAATTAGCTTAGGGAAGTGATTTCTGATTCTTCGTCCGCAATATCTTCATCCACGTCTTTAACATTCAAACCCGGCTTTCCTTCAATATCCTTGTGGTAAAGCTTGTGCACATTCTTAAGCTGCCTGTTGGTAATATGGGTGTAGATTTGGGTCGTGGAAACATTGGAGTGACCTAATAATTCCTGCACACTTCTCAGGTCCGCGCCTTCCTGAAGCAGACCCGTGGCATACGTGTGCCTCAAAGTATGTGGCGTCGCATCAACGGAAATGCCAGAATTTGTGACGTATTTCTTAATCATGCGTTCGACACTTCTTACCGTAAGTCTCAACGATTCGCCGTCAAAATCGTTTGACTCCATAAGCTTGCCGGAATACCTTAGAAATAAGGGTTTAAAGGAATCTCCTCTGAGACCAAGGTATCGTTTTATCCAGTCTTTTGCTGCAGGTGAAAGATAAACCGTTCGTGCCTTGCGGCCTTTTCCTATAACAGTGAACTCTCCTGAATTAAGATTAACGTCGTCACGGTTCAGCTTGGTTAACTCGCTCACACGTAAACCCGTGCTGTACAAAGTTTCTAAAATAGCACGGTCTCTTATTCCCGACCTTTTGCTCAGATCCTGGCCGTCGAAAAGCCTCTTCATCTGCTCTTCGTTAAGGACTTTGGGAACCCGGTCATCCGACTTGCCCAGTATTATTTGCTCAGGAGACATGATTTCCAGTTGTTCTTCGACCACCAGATACTTCAGCAAGGCTCTTATTGCGACCAAAAAGGTCTTTTGCGTGGAACGTTTAAATTCCATATTGGATTTACTGCTTATTCTGCGGTTCAAGTCGAGTCTGTATTTTTTAATATTTTCGTCGGTAATTTCTGCCAACGTTACTTTTTCAATTTTCAAAAACTTACCCAGCCATTCCAAAAAATCCGTCAGATAAAAGTGATACATTTTGAGTGTATTCTGCGATAGGTTCTTTTCTATCTCACAATACTCGAGGTACTGGGTTATCACGTCAGAGAGATTTGATTCGGACGATACTTTAGTCATCTTTTTTTAAAAAATTTATCCTGGGGCATCATAGAGCGTCGCTCCTTGTTTTAATTGCAACAACAACAAATAATGGCAGGGCGTCTCATGAAATGTGCCCGAATTTCATTACGATATATAGATTATAGTACATAGGGCATGAAATATCCCAAAGATCCGGGGGCGGGTAGGGAAATCAGGTAATTTTTAACGGGGCGGTTTGCGTTAAATTTACGGGACCGGGGAGACGCGTGAAAAATAGGGGAAAGTAGTTTTTTATGTTGGGTGGTGGAAATTAAT
>MEWJ01000017.1 GCA_001773385.1 candidate division WWE3 bacterium RIFOXYD1_FULL_43_17
TACGTGGTATAGAGCTCTTAAACATGCTCCGGCTGTTGTAGTTACCTCAGTTTTGGTTTCTTCTACGCTGGTAACAAACGTGCTTTCAGCAGTATTTGTTACACACAGCTGGAACGCAGTATTAACAGTTCAGGCTATCTTGATTATCAGCGGATTGGTGCTTTTCTCCAGAAACACCGCAGTTAAAGCAAATATTGCCGGTAACAGTACATTACAGGTGACTACTTAGAATTTTTAGGCTAGAATATCCCAAACTCATTCATTAACTAACGCACCAAATCGGATGCGTCCTTTCCAAAATTAGGAGGAGGAGATGAAGGAAAAACTTGAAGTTACTGTAGTGAATCACAGAAACAACCGTGACAGAGAGTATCACCTGGGAATGTATATTTCCGAAATGGACTTTTACACTTTCAGATTTCCGGTAAAAGATTCGGCGATATCCTGTTCAAAAATCGGACACACCGCCCAGAACATCGCCAGACATCTTAACGGTGTAGATGGAATAGAAGAAATATTCATCAGACTACGCTCTTTCACTATCGTTATAAGTCCGGCCTACGGGTGGGATGAAATTGAGAATGACATATTTCACACACTCGAACTGATGTTCGGAAAAACGATAGTTGCGACCAGATGATATACCAAACAGCCGGGATTTTTCAAAAAAAACCCCGGCTTTCTTTTACTATCTAATAGTTTTCAAAACTTCGTCCGTCCAATAAGTTATCTTTTCAATTTCTTCTTCATTTAGAATTTTTACAATCTGCTTCCAGTGAACCGTTACAGTATTTCCCACTTTTATATGGGAAACAAAACCAGCCACGAACGGAAAAGTTTCGGTAACAATTGTGCGCTTGTACACACCTTTCACTTTTTTTAACGAATTTAAACTAACCACCGCAGTTTTCTTGTTCACCTTTTCGACTTTACCCCACCGTATCATGCAGTTATTAATTGACTCAAGATTATAAGGAACGGAGCCACTTGCCCTTCCCACACCGACGTGCAAAACCTGAAATAAGTGTGTTGGAATAAATTTTTTAGGCTTGTTTTTTTTCAGATCGGCGACAAACCATTCGGGAACCCCTTGTTTTGTAAAAAAATTCAAAAGAATAGAGTAGTCTTGGTTTTTGGCCTTTAGAAGCTTGTCGTTACCAAGCCAATAACTTTCAACCACCTTATACGAGAACTTCGGAAGCCCGGTAATCTTAGACAATGTTCTCAGATACGGATGCAATACAATAAAATGTTTAAACTCTTCCTCGACGCCGTCACACTTACTCTTAATCACGCAATCTTTAAATTTCTCAGGTGCAGAATCCTTTCCACAATAACCGAGAGAATTAGGCGGAAGTGTAAATCTTGAATTTAACCGGAGCGCTTTTTTATCTATGCCACACATTTTAGACCAAAACTATTGTAAAATAAAGTTTGCCTATGAAAGTTTATGTATTCGGAAATAAAGATTTGGAGTTGGACAACAAGGCCTTAATAGCACAAAAAAAGCTGGGTGCTATATTCCCTCAAATTGAATTTGTCGAAGTTGAGCCTAACGCGGATTTACCGTTCGAGCGCGACAGGCAGGTTTATATTATGGACACGGTAGAAGGAATTGAAGAACCCACATTAATCGAAGACAGTGATTTAGATAAACTTATAAATACCAGTTCGGTCTCTGTTCACGATTTTGATTTGGGATTTCAACTGAAATATCTTAAGAAACTTGGCAAGCTCGGAAACGTTACAATAATAGGTCTGCCGATGGAAAAAAAGATAGATTACTTACGTATCCAGTCAATTTTCAAAAAGTTGGTAGCACAGGACATACAGGGATCGTAGGCCCTGATTATTTTTTCAGCTTCCACTCTTAAAACGTCTTCAGGTTTGTCGAGGTTCGCATTAAAATACTTCTTCAGATCCTTTTCAATATTTATCTGGTTCTGCGAGGTCGGAACAATAACATCGTAGTCTTCTATCATTCCTTTTTCGTTGACCCTGGCCATGTGGTATAAAGTTCCCCTCGGAGCTTCCACAACTCCGACTCCGGTACCGGCCTTTTTTGGCATCTTAACGGGCTTTTCGTCAACTATTTTTATGTTTTTCAAGACATCGAGTGCGTCGTCCACACATTGAAGAATTTCGATTGCCTGCGCCAAATTATTGTGGTGAACGTTCCTGGATGGGAAGACACTTAAGTATTCTTGAACGTCAGCTTTTGTTCTCGGATTAAGCAAGTCTTTATTAAAATTCAGCCTCGCCAGGGAACCTACTAAATAGTTATCGTGCTGGTCTGAAAAAACGTAACCCTCAGATTGAGAGTAGGGCACTACGACTGACTTAAGAAAGTCGTGAAAATTACTTTCTGTGATCGCCTTACCGTCCGAGTTAGTAATTTCACCTTCAATAAAATCAAAACTTGTCCCGTTTCTTAAACACAAAAAGTCTGCGTCGCTTAAAAGTTCTTGTTTGTAGTCATAGAAAGTTTTAATTCCTCTCAAAACCTGCGGCCTTATCTTTTCCAATCTTTCTATTAAAGCAGGAAACTTTGCAGGGTCCGGAGTTCTCAAAAATCCCCCGACGGTAGGGTAGGGAGCGTGGATTGCAGCTCCTATTATCACATCGGTAATATCGGTCCCGAGCTTTTTTATATCAAACGAATCGTGCAGCAAAATATGCCCCGGGTCATCGTGAGTGTCGGGAATGTCGAGAATAGAATCAATGCCTAAAACATCGGGCAAAACAAAAAAGTATAAATGCAAAGCGTGGTCGCGAATCATCAAACCATCGTAAGCAACCCGGCGCAACAAACGCGTTTGCTCAGTCAGCACAATGTCCTGTGATTTTTCTATTGCCTCGAGAGACGCAAAAAGATGGGCAACCGAACACGTTCCGCAAATTCTGGATAAAAACGACGGAGACGCGATATACGGCTTCCCGAGCACAGCCTCCGTATAAAATCTACGGTAATCTTTGATAATAAATTTAAGATCAGTTACTTTATCGTTCTCAATAGTAACTTCAACTCCGGCCGTCCCTTCTATTTTAGTAATATTTTCGATTGTTATATTTCCGCTATGCATTTTCGACTATTTTAAATAATTTTAAGTACTTCCATAAAGCTGCTTTAAAAGCTTCGGCATTCATAGGACACCCGTCAACTTTGTCGTCGACCTTAATTACATCCTCAAGCTTTTTAACTTTGGCGGAATAATCAAAATTTTCCAGATACCATTTAGTTTTAAAGCTCATGTTTTCGGGAACGAACATATTTCTGCTCGCCGAAGGAAGGCCGTTACAGGCACACGCGCCTATAGCTACTACATATTTGGAATTGTTGCGGATTTTCGTAACTTCCGTAGCCTGTTTTTCGGATGAAATGGCGCCTTCAATAAAAGCCACGTCCAGATTTTCGATGGAATTTTTAGTCTTTAAAGCCTTTAAATGCCTGAACTCAACAAGCGTTTTCCATTCGGCAAAGTGGTCATTCAAAAGCTCGGTAAATAAAATCGTGCTGTCCTCACTGCACGTAAAAGAAAACCAACCTACTACAAGTTTCTTTGTGTCACCGGTTTGAGCAGATATATTGGCAGCGTCCATATTATGTATAATATCAGATAGATGTGTTTAGCAATACCGGGCATAGTAAAAGACATTCAGGGTGAAAAGTTGATCATCGAATATCCTACTGAGACAAGACAGGCTCTTGCCGGCGGAATGCCCTTAAAAGTAGGCGACTACGTGATGATACAGATGGGTATTGCAATTAAAGTGGTAACCAAAAAAGAGGCGGAGGTGTCGTGGAAGGCTTGGAAAAGCGTGGGCATCAAAGCTTCCAAATAAGCACACCGCATTACCACAACGCTATATCCCAAAAGAGCGCAAGCTTGCTATACTTAATCCAGGCGATGATATGAAAAACTACCCGTCCATCACAGAAGAAAAAGGACTCACAAGTGCAGAAGTAACCGAAAGACAAAAACAATACGGCGCCAACACTCTTCCTGAAAAAGCTCCCCCAAGTAAGTTCTACCTATTTTTTGCGCAACTTAAAAGCCCGCTGGTATACGTTTTGCTCGCGTCCTCCATAGTAACTTTTTTCATCGGAGAGTACGCAAACGCTTCTATAATTTTGCTTGCCGTAGTTTTAAACACAATTCTGGGTTTTATACAGGAATACAAAACATCCAATGCACTGGCAGCATTGAAAAAATTTATTTCGGACGAGGCAACAGTTATCCGTGACGGTAACAGAGTTTTAATAAACTCAAGTCAACTTGTCCCGGGAGACATAGTAATTCTAGGCCAGGGCGACAAAATCCCTGCCGACGGTAAACTACTATCGTCCAACAGACTGCAGGTAAACGAGGCAATTTTAACCGGGGAAAGCGCGCCGGTTGAAAAAGCTGAAGACGAAGACTTATTTATGGGGACAACGGTCGTTTCAGGACAGGCCGTGATAAAAATAGATGCCATAGGTACGGCCACAAAGATGGGAAAGATTGCGGAAGAAATTCAGGAAGAAAAAGAGGTAACCCCTCTTCAAAGGCAGTTAAAATCGTTTAGTAAGCAGCTATTAATAGTAATAGGCGTTCTTGTTGCCGTCGTTTTTGTTGTCGGGCTTATATATAAATTCAGTCTGGTAGATATATTTACTACATCGGTAGCTTTGGCCGTTTCAAGTATTCCCGAAGGTCTTTTGGTCTCTCTAACTGTCGTTCTTGCCGTGGGAATGCAGAAGATTTTAAAACGTAAGGGCTTGGTAAGAAAGTTGGCAGCCGCAGAAACTTTGGGAGGCGTCACCGTTATTTGCGTTGACAAAACAGGTACTCTAACGCAGGGTCAGATGGAAGTTGTTGACTACACGGGAAAAGAAAAGGAATTGGCTGTACAGGCACTGCTAGCAAACGATATGGACGACCCTATTGTTATAGCGGCTTTTGAGTGGGCAAAAAAAATAATGACGGATCCGACACCCGGCCTTCCCAGAATCGACAGCATTCCTTTTTCATCCAAAGAACGTTTTTTTATATGCCTGAATAAATGGACTGATCAGAACAACATAGTTTTTGTAAATGGTGCTCCTGAAATACTTTTGCAGTGGACTACCTTACAGGAAAATGAAAGACAGGAAATTCTATCTACAATAGACAAACTGACTAGGCAAGGAAAAAGGGTGGTCGGTTTTGCAAGAAAAGAAGTACCTATTGAGAAACAAATTCTGGATACTTCAGATGCGAAAAGTGACTTAACGTGGGTGGGCCTGATGGTTCTTTCCGACCCCGTAAGAATGGGAGTAAAAGATGCGCTGGGCGAGGCGAGGATAGCCGGTATAAAGGTGGTCGTCATTACGGGGGACTACTCAAATACTTCGGAGTTTGTTTTGTCTGAACTTGAAATATCGGTTTCAAAAGACGAAATAATGACGGGAGATCAACTCGCTGTTTTGTCCGCCGAAGAGCTTTCACGGCGCGTACAAGATATCAGGTTATTTGCAAGAACAACGCCCGACCAAAAACTTTTAATCGTTGACGCGTTAAAAAACAACGGAGAAGTTGTAGCAATGATAGGCGACGGGGTAAACGACGCTCCGGCACTTCATAAAGCAGACATCGGGGTTGTGGTCGGAGAGGCGTCGGATGTTGCAAAGGAGTCGGCCGACCTGGTGTTGCTCGACTCAAATTTTTCTACCATTATAAGCGCGGTAGAAGAGGGCAGAGTCGTATTTGAAAACATCAGAAAAATTATTCTTTATCTTTTGTGCGATGCCTTCGGGGAAATTATTGTTGTGTTGGGAGGAATTATGCTGGGAGTTCCTTTACCGCTAACGGCTGTACAAATACTCTGGATTAATCTCGTATCGGACGGTTTTCCAAATCTTGCACTGACGGTAGACCCGAAAAGAAAAGATATTATGTATGAGACGCCGCGCTCTACCAAGGAGCTGCTCGTCAATACTAAAATGGTCTTTCTTATTGCGTTCGTAAGTCTGCTTGTCGGAGTTATCGCACTCGGCTCATACTTGTACATTTACTTTACAACCTGGGATGTAGAATTAGCACGTTCAGTTACATTTATTACAATAGGGTTAAATTCGTTGGTTTATGTCTTTTCTGTAAGAGAGCCCAAACATCCTTTCTGGAAAAATAATGTGTTTAATAATAAGTATTTGGTTATGGCGGTGTTGGCCGGGATATCTTTGCAGCTACTGCCTTTTACTACGGACATTTCGCGACAGTTCTTCGGATTGAGTCAAATTTTACCGGAACATTTGTTGGTGGCTTTCGGTTTTTCGTTAGTTGTATTTTTAATAATCGAGGTATTTAAAAGGATTGTTAATAAACCGGTTTCCAAACAGATTCCGCGCGGGCACCCGGCAAGTCATATATAAAACGGTGTAGAATTAATAGATGTTTACACCAATCATCGCGGTCGTTTCCTCTTTTATAGATCAGCTTGGCTCAACAGTTGTTAAAAAGACTGAAAATAAAGTTGATTACCCCGCATCAGTCTGGGAGTCGGCGCTATTTTCTATGGCAAGTGGTTCCATAATCATATTTGCCTATGTTTTGTTCAAAAGCGATTTAGTTTTAGACGCCGGAAAAATATGGCTATTCGTTCCCAGAATCGTTCTTGAGGTTCTTCAAGTGTATGTAACATTCTCCGCATTAAAAGTATCCGAACTTAGCAGTTATAATTTTCTGAGGGTCTTTTCGATTTTATTCGTTATTTTCTTTGAGATACTTTTTTTAGGTACAGTTCTGGCACCTGTAAAATACCTCGGAATCCTTATCGTCTTCTTATCAATTCTAATCGTTTTCAGACGGGGCTTAAAAAATATTAAGGGTTGGAAATTTCTTCTAACCTCGGCCATTAACGGCGGGCTTCTTATGGCTCTGACCAAATACCAGTTTTCCTTCAACGATCCCTACCTTAACGAAGCGATAGTACGCATTTTCCTTGTATTAATTCTATTGGGCGCCGTATATTTTAAATTCCGTAATAAAAGCACGGAACATACTTCTTTGGTCTTAAAACACAACAAATCACTTCTTTTACTTATTCCAATAAGGGCGGTTGTCGGCCTATTAAATTTAGTTGCTTTAAATTTTGGAGCGGCAGCCGTCTACAGCACTGCCGATAGAGCAGGAAGTGTTCTGTCCGGAGTTATATTCGGACATTCAATATTTAAAGAGAAGTCGCTGGCGGAGAAGTTGTTTATTGCTTTTGGAATTATTGTCGGGCTGGTCTTGCTTGTACTTGGGTAGTAAGGATAAATTTTCCTAGACACTTGATGAATATGTAGCAAACTGATATATTACATATAGATACTCGTATATATGTTCCGAAAGGAAAATCCCATGAAAATAAATCCGTATCTAAATTTTCCCGGAAACACAGAAGAAGCGTTTAATTTTTATAGGTCAATTTTTGGCGGAGACTTCACGTCCATCAACCGTATAAAAGAAATGCCTGAGTCAGAAAAACTGGCACCCGAAGATCAGGAAAAAATTATGCACATCGCGCTACCAATAGGCGAGGGAAATAAATTAATGGCAACAGACGCGTTGGAATCAATGGGGCAGACACTTACGGAAGGAAATAATATCTCTTTAATCCTGGATGTAGACACCGAAGAAGAGGCCGACGACTTGTACGGAAAACTAGCAGTCGGCGGAACAGTCGAAATGCCGATGGAAAAAATGTTCTGGGGTTCCTACTACGGTCTTGTGGTAGATAAGTTCGGAATCAGGTGGATGATAAATTGTCCCATGAAATAAGGAGGAGCTATGAACATACAAAAAATATCTCCGTGTATTTGGTTCAATAAAGACGCAGAAGAAGCGGCAAATCTGTACGTTTCGTTGTTCGACAATTCAAAGATTATCGCCGTAGACCGCTACAATGCCCAAACGTCAAAAGAATCTGAAATGCCTGAGGGCTCGGTTATGTGGGTACGTTTCACCCTGGGAGGGCAGGAGTTTGGAGCTTTAAACGGTGGTACGTATTTTACTTTAACCCCGGCAATTTCCTTTGTTGTGCTTTGTGAGTCACAAGAAGAAATAGATAAGTTATGGGACGCCTTTTCTGAAGACGGTAAAACGATGCAGTGTGGCTGGGTAACCGACAAGTACGGTGTTACCTGGCAAATCGTCCCGGAAGAATTGGACGCGATGTTACACGATGAAGATGAAAATAAAGTGAAGAAAGTCTGGGAGGCGATGCTCAAAATGGAAAAGCTGGATATTAACGAACTCAGAGAAGCCTATATGTAACTTGCGCGGGCCACAAAAATAAATATATACTCGGTATATGGAAGAAAATAATATTTCAAACATAGAATCGGGTAATGAAGTTAGTGCTGCGGAATTAAAAAAGCCCAAGAAAAATATCCGGGGAAATAAAAAAGTAAGACTCGGCGTAATAATTTTACTTTTAGCCATTGTTGCGGTGTTATTTGTGGTTTGGGAAAAGGCCAGAATTGCTTTAGCTGTGGCTTTTGTAGCCTTGCTGGCAGCTTTAGGTATGGAGGTCACAAATAACGACTGGGATCTTCAAAAATTAATCCAGACAAAATCCTTTGAGGAATCAAAAGTATCAAGAGATGCATCGGGAAATGTTTTATTCGACGTATTCGGTAATACAACAACCGACGCTTCTAAAGGTAAAGCTTCGAATGATTACAATTGCGACGATTTTTCTACACAGCCTGAAGCGCAATCTTTTTATAGAAAGGTCGGCGGACTTGGAAATGACGTGAACAGACTCGACGGTGATAAAGACGGAGAAGCCTGCGAGAGTTTGCCGAAAGGAAACTGAGAAATGAACTCTGAAAATATAGAGAAGACGGGTTGCTGCGAGCCGTTTAACCCCGAACCGTGGCAGGACAAAGAAATAACCTGGAATGAGAAACTGTTTGTTACCGACCATATTTCAAGCTTTCTACACATACCACTAAATATGGGTAAGAAAATTACCGAGAACATGGCATTGATAGAGAAGTCCGGTGCAAATTCAGAAGTTCAGTTGATGCTTACCGACGAAAAATCCCTTTGGAGTTCAGACATCTATATTGATGTTGCTAAAGAAGTGCCCGGTACAGAGATGGCAAAACTTTCCGGAACTTTTTTAACCAAAGTATTCGAAGGACCGTTTCAAAACGTCGGTAAATGGACGGAAGAAATGAAAGAATACGTGAGAAGTAAGGGGAAACAGCTGACGAAAATATACTACTCGTATACTACGTGTCCGAAGTGCGCGAAAGCTTACGGTAAAAATTACGTAGTGCTTTTTGCACAGATCGGGTAGGTCGCCCATAAAAAAAACCTCCAAAGATTTGTGTCTTCAGAGGTTTGCCGGACTTTACCTAACGACGGGCAGAAACATACTGGTCTCAAGAACTATTTCTGAGTATTCCGCGTCTTCGTCCTTAATGTACACCCACATACCGTCAGGATTCTCCTTGACACACGCGACCTCAAAAGTAAGCACGGCCAAGGCGAGTCTTACTATATCCAACTCCGAGGCATTTAAGTACTTCGAAAGTACCCGAAGATCTTGGTCAAAACCTGGGGTGGTTTTCATAATACGGGTAACTGTCGCGTCTTTCTCACTTTCCTGCATACGTGAAAAATGAAGAGTCCCTTTATGGGCTTTTACCAGCAATTCCTGCAGACGGTTCATTTTTTACTCCTCTCCCTCTATTGATATTTGATTTACAGAATGCTAACCCTAAATGACTATATCCGCAAATCGAGTCGCGCAGTAGTATAATCAATATATGTTTAAAAAACCTTCGCCTCCATTTATAGGCTTCCTTCAAGCAAGCGCCTTGGTAGTCTACTTAATTATTATTGCCTACTTTTTTAACTTCGTAACCCCGATGTTCCAGGACAATACCTCTGAGTTCTACGCACCGATAATTATGCTTCTTCTCTTCGTGTTCTCCGCGGTTATTTCCGGAATTATGATACTCGGAAGGGCGGGGATACTTTTTTGGGAAAAGAAATATAAAGAATCTTTCACATTATTAGGTTGGACAACGCTCTGGGGATTCTTTTACTTTGTTATGATGATATGTTTTCTGCAAATTAAGTAAGCCGGGATGTAAAAAATATGCAAACAATACAATCAATAACTCAAAATCCTTATATTTGGATACCGCTCCTTTTAGTGGATCTTACTTTAAGGGGACTCGCACTCTGGAAAAGTTCCAGAAAGGGCGAAAAGTATTGGTTCGTGGCTTTACTGGTTGTGAATTCGGTAGGAATTTTACCTCTCATATATTTACTTATTCAAAGGTATAAAGAGGGCAAGAAAGCTTAAACTATGAACAAAAAGCCCTTTATTCTTCTACTAATTCTTACCGTTTTAACCTGCATCGGGATAATTCTGACTTACACAATAAAGAAACCTATACCAACTAACCCGGTAACCCAGAACAAAGTAGAAACGCCAAAAATAATAGTGGACTATCCTAAACCCAACGACATAGTAACAAGCCCGCTTATTGTAAAGGGGAGGGCAAGAGGGACCTGGTTTTTTGAAGGAGATTTTCCGGTCACTTTATACTACGGAGTCGGCGAAGACTTTGTTGATACGTACGCCACAGCAAAAACAGAATGGATGACAGAGGATTATGTAGAGTTTGAAACCACCATAGATTTTCCGGTTCCTCCGACTAACGATGGGTTACTCGAACTTAAAAAGAATAATCCTTCGGACTTAGAGGAAAATAATGAAAGCATACAGATAAAAGTCAGGTTTCATTAAAGCTAGCAGTACAACAAATAGAGATTACACAACCAACATTGCTTTATTTTTCCGCAATTTTCTTATACTATAAGGCAAGTGAATATAAAAATTCATGAAGTTTAGTTAGTTGTATTGAATCCGCGTTAATGCGGATTTTTTTATTTATTTCCTGGATTCGGAGGTGAAAAGATTATGAAGAAATTATTTAGTTTTATATTTGCAGTTGTAGGAATCCTTGCTTTTGCAGGGCAAGCCTCTGCTGCAACCTCAGTTGTCTATGATGCGTTACCAAGCATAGATCCTCTCACGAGTTACCCCAGTCAGCCTTTCCAGGCGCAACAAACAAAAGAATTTGGTGACTATATACACCTTGACGGCACCAGTCGTATTTTAGATAAGGTAACCGTAACTATGGTAACGTGGGCGCGTTATTCAGAATACTCCTCTGATACAGATTACAACGGCACAAATTGGACACTCCCCATTACTCTTAATGTTTACAACAACCACCTGAATGGCGATATCCCAGATCAAAAAATAGCTACAGTAACACAGGTAATTACTGTGCCTTGGAGGCTAGAGAATAATTCTAGTTACTGTACCGATGGATTTAAATGGTGGAATGGTTCTGTGTGCCTTAATGGTTTCGCATTTAATGCTACCTTTGATTTGAGCAGTCTAAATGTAACATTACCCGATGACATAATTGTCAGTGTGGCATTTAACACCCAGTCCTGGGGTTATAACCCAATCGGAGAAGCTGGTCCGTACAATTCTCTTAATGTAGCCATACCTACTGACCAAGTTGTACTGATTGGGGAGGATAACAATACTGATGGAGCTTATTGGAACACAACTTATCCAGGCTATACCGAAGGCTTCCGTGAAGACACTGGTTGGACACCAAACGGTACGGTAGCTTTGCAGGTTACAGCTAATGCAACAACTCCGACTATCGATAGTCAGTGCAAAAACAATGGTTGGAAAAATTACATTGATGGTGATGGCAACACATTTAAGAATCAGGGGGCGTGCGTAAGCTATGTGGCAAAAAATAGTTTAGTTGGTAAAGTAACTGGGGATATACAGATGTCAGATCCTAGCCAGAAAATGATTTTTGACGCGTTTGATTATGGTCAAAATTCTGCACAGGATAAAGGTTCGGTAGAATACTGGAACTATGACTACCCAGGAATATTGCATTACACAGCCAACGTACTGTGTGCTACGGTAGATAAAGTAAACAAAACCGCAAGGTTTATGTTCCAAGTTCCGGAATTAGGTAACATTTATGTAGTTTCATATGTTTCCGATTTAGGAACTCCTGGAGCGGGCACAGATACTTACGGTCACGGCGCTACCGATGACTTAACTCTTGCCAAACAGTGGTGTGAAACAGGAGGTAGCTTTAGTTCGTACACTATTACGGACGGGAACTTAGTTGTTCACAAGTAACCTCTCATATAATTGGTTAAACGATACAACCCACCGAGGATCAGGTGGGTTGTTTGTTGTTACGCAGTAACCACAAGAACAGGTAACAAGCTGCGGATAAAGTTCTGCATTAAGGCCAGAGCGGATTTTTATTCAGGTAGCTATTAACAAAAGGTAAGCACTCAATAAAAACCACGTAGCGATTACGAAAATATCTACCACGACCTTGGCCGATTTTCTCTGTCGTTCTTCAAATTCATAACTTTTTATTTGAGAGTCCAAGTACCCTCTTACAAACCATACTGTAAAATATAATGCTATTGAGGTTATTAAGGCACTTTTAAATAAATACGAAACTATTAGTAAGGGAAAACCAACTATTTGTATTACATTAGGTAACTCTCTATAGAAGAAGTCTCTCTCGTCTAGGTCTTTGGTAGACTTGCTCATTGCCGCATTATACATCAGTCCATAACTAGTAAACGTAACATACTCCGGATAAAATTCCGAATGCGGTGTGTCCAAATAAAAAAGTTAACTACCAAAATCTCCTCGTCGCCAGTCTGCATCATCAAAAGTTACTTTACAAATATACATAGGTTGTAAATTATTTTCCGTTATAGATTTGGGGCTATTATTCAGTAAATATTGATAGTCATCATCTAGTTTGCAGTTCTTTCCACATTCGTATAGCTGCCCGGGCGAAACAGCCTTGTCTTTAGGATTGCTATTCCTAAGCTCTTCAGACCATTCTATACATTCTTCTTTAGTAGAAAATACGGGACTGTATTTTGTATCAAAATAGTTGCCACCTTTATAATAAAATCCCATCCAAGTATCCTTCCGTAAGGTACACCCTGTGAGTGTAAGAGCTGAAGTAACTACTAAGAGGGTAGTTAATACTTTATTCATTGTATTTATAAAATAATTATACCCTTGAAAAAATAGGCATCAATATCCGGATAAACTACTGTACGGCACAATATTTTACTATGGTAGTATCAATATATGTTTAACACTGTCTGTATTAATTCTGTCGGACTAATTTTAGACATTATAGCCGGTCTAATGCTATGGAAATATGGTCTACCTGAGAATATAAACAGAAAGGGTGAACAGGCACTTTTGTTAGAAGGCATTGATGAAGCCGAGAAACGAAAAGCCAAAAAATATGACTCTTATAGCAAAATTGCAGTTATCCTCCTAGTTATAGGATTCTTTCTACAACTAATTAGCAATTATATTTAACATAATAGAGACAAACGATAATCATCCCATAAAGTAGATGGTCGTTAGTGTTAATATTACATGTATATGGTAAGAGGATTTCTATATGTACTACTTTTAATATTTCTGAGTATAGGTTTTGCCTATATCTATAGAACTTATAAAAGCACGAACAGTGACACCGGTATACAAGAAAAAACAACAGATAAACTTGACTGTAAACGCACATCCCGCTGGGACAACGCACCTCAATATGATAGGTCTTTAAGTCTTATTGAACAGAGAATAAATAAAAATCAAGATGGTAGGTTCGCTAACAATGCAATGCACCAATTCAATTATTTCCCCGCCCAATTAGTAAATTGTATTAAGATAGTCCCACAACCAGCCAAACAGTTAGAAGGTGCGGAGGCTTATTTTACCATCAATAGCGATGAGATTAGAGAAAATTACTTTCCAATTATTGTAGACTCCGCTTATGTAGAATCAGATGATATAGTAATTGCATTTCTACTAACTCACGAGCTAACCCACGTACAACAATACATTGATTCTACCAACGGTAATAAAAGCATTTCTTGCATAGATAGCGAGGTGGAAGCATTTAATGCAATGTACAGATTTTTTGTAAGCGTCTTAAATGACGAAGAAAATGCCATCGTGAGAATACGCTTTCAAAATGCGTTAGATAATTATAACGATCCTAAGTATAGGGACTTAGTCAGTAGATTTGAAAAACAGTTATTAATGGTCGGTACTGTAGAAGAGATGAAGTCAGGGAAACTTGGGGACGAGTGTAAAACATATAAGCATTATATTGAATCCGCCGGGGTATACATGCCGACCACGGACTACTATAACTGTGTATATTCCAAAGTTAATATTGAATTGAACCGCTTATTAAGTGAAGACCCCTATTATAGAAAACAATGTGGTTTGGACTAAAAGTCTAAGTTAGAACTTTTTCACTAAATACCGGAAGCAAACTTCGTATAAAGTTCTGTACGGGGAGCCATAAGGAAAAATCCCCATCACTGCAGCAATAAACTAATGGGTAGCATTGCCCGCAGCACCAAGGTATTCCGTCGTCCGATGCTTTGACTATACGCGTCTTATAGGATAATCTAATCAAGCTTCGTTAATAAACACATCATTAGACATTAAATTTTGTTTCCGCACTCATCATATATTAGGACTCGTATCAATTTTTCAAGAACGGTGGTGAAAATATTATGAAAAAATTTATTCCCCTTTTCGTTACAGTTTTGATGTTAACCCTATTCGCGTCTCCGGTTTTTGCTTTAGGTGAAAACGGAAGCTTTGAGACGGGTACTACAGACCCGGGTCTCTATGTAACGCTTAACGATGGTAATACCAGCATTACAAACTGGACTGTCACTTCTGGGTCAGTTGACTACATCGGTACACTTTGGCCTGCATCTGTAGGAGCTAGAAGTATCGACGTGAGTGGTAATGAGGCAGGTTCAATCAGTCAGACGTTTACCACAGTAATCGGAGCTACTTATGACGTAACTTTCGACATGGCTGGAAACCCTGGTGTACAAGGACTAAAAACCATGGATGTCAGCGCAACAGGTGGTACCGTAGATAGTTATGAGTTTAATACCACCGGTAAATCACTTACCGACATGGGTTGGGAAGAAATGGAATTCACTTTCATTGCAACTGCGACGGATACAACATTAACCTTCACCAGCACAACAGTATCTGCTTACGGACCGGCACTAGACAACGTAGTGATTACAGAAACCTTAGTTCCGGAAGATCCGGAAGAACCAGGTGATGAAGTCGGAAGACCTACAGATAACCACGGTTGGTGGGTAAGTAATTCAGACAAAGAATTCAGAAATGATGCCGCTAGATCCTCAACAGGTATGCCTACAACAAGCAACAAAAATCACGCAAAAAAGTAGAAAATTTCTCCTTACACCAAACTACAACCCACCGGACGCGGTGGGTTGTTTTGTTTTAGTTATAGAACTAAATATAAATCCTACTATCTCGTAACAATATCGCCCGCTACCTCGTCGTAGCACGCGGGTAGTAAGTAAGTTGAAAAGTCGGGGTAGTCCTTAAATGCACTGCACGCAATACTTCCGTTACCGTCTGCCAGGATTTTAACTACGCCTTCGTCTTTAACGGCAAAAACGTAACCGCCTCCTCCGATTGGCTCATTAGGATTAACCGAGCCTGAGATGTATTTACCCAAGTGCTTATTTATTACTACAGTGCTGTTACTGAGATTCAGTCCTTTAGCTATCAGGGCCTCTCTAATTTTTTGGGCGTCCCCTACAATATCGCATTCATTTCTAAAAAGCGTCCATTCTTCACATGCGTAACCATCTAGTTGGCACAATCCAAACTGGCTTCCGTCAGCATTAGAAACTATCTCAAGTTCGCCGCCCTTCGCAATGCAATTATCGGAGGCCGGATTACTCATGCCGGTCTTATTTGTGTCGTCTACTATTGTTGGCTCGTTAACTACCGGTAGCTGGGTTTCGATATCTTTTCCCGGATTATTCGACATCCAATAGAAATAAATTCCTAACAAAATAATAAGTACAAGAAATATAAATATTACTAATTTGCTTTTCATAACTTAATATTATCACTTTTAACTATAGGTACGGTAGAAGATAGCACACGAGTCGGGGGTTTTAGCTGCCATAGCAAAAAAAGAGAGATAGCTTCAAAGTTTTTGAAAACTATCTCTGTTTTGGATCTCTCTCTGACGACTAATTTATCTGTGGGACGTGGCTTGAACTTTAACGGGCTTGTCCGGGTATCTTTCGGCACGGTCAGAGAGTTTTCGAATATTAAACTCAGTAGACCGGTCGCGATAATTACCTGTGACACGTACTTCCCAGGCCCGTTTCGTATGAGATTCATCCATGTGTAAGGTGTCCCCGATAGAAACTGCTTTCGCAGTTTTCTCGTCCAGCATAAGGACATCATTGCCCATACGTGTCTCAAACACACCAAGATACGTTCCGTCTTTTCTGTACACCCGCCATATGCCGTCTAACATAACTCGCTCCTTTTCTCAGATTTTCAGCATTATAGCACTTTAATTAAAAGCCTAACTAATTCCCACACCTCAAGTCACATATAACCTGTAGTAATTGACATACTTGCCGTAGCATTCTATAATACCCATAGATTTTATAACCACCGCATAAATTTTTTGCGGATTCGTGTAGCTCAGAGGAGAGATGACGTGTCTAAAAAGGCTAAAATCGTTTTGATTGTGGTCGTTGTTATTTTGCTTGCAGCCGCTTGCCAGCCCTACCGTAGTTATCCGGAACAATATATAAATGAGGGGACGATAGTGGGGTTCTATGCGATTTCGCACCCACGTGACGGCGTACAGTACCAAATGTACCGTGTCGAGGACATGGGTAACGACTGCTACCTTATCGTCGGAGATTCCAATTCGGCCGTTGACTGCCCACCTCCCGCAACGCTGCCAAAAGAAGATTGGGTGTCTGACATATCGATCATAGCTGATAGACCACTTAACACGGAAGCTGAGCTCCAACGGGTTCAGGATAAGGGTCACGTGTGTTACCTTACCCTTACTCGTAAGTCTGTAGACATTTCTTGTCCAAAATAAGAGAAATCCCGCAGTAAATAACAAAACCTTTAAGATACTAAAGAAGGGAGACCGAAATGGAAGTTTTAATCATGGCACCGGAACACAAGGCAGGGATTCAAGGTATAAATGGAAAGGTTGGCACTAAAAAGGTCACCATCAGGAATCGCCATCGCCCACAATTTAGGGTTGATGATATGATTAGAATTGTAAGTAGTGATGACTCGTGGGGGTGTGCGACCATTCTGACCAGCGTAGAATTTTACACTTACGCTACCATACCGGAAAAAGATTTTGTCGACGATGGTTTTATCTCCAGGGAAGATATGATTTCCGGGATGAAAAAGTATTACCCTCAAATAGAGCCTACCTCTGAAGTGACCGTTTTAAGATGGGGAAGAATATTTATGTCCTGGGCTAAACGTTAATAACAGACATAAAACTCCGGTATACACAAATATATCGGAGTATTTTTTTGTTAAAAATTCTTTTTTTAAGTTTTCGCCCGGGGTGTAAATGATTTAACTAATTCCAACACACCCAACTCTTATCATATAAACCCCAAGACAACTACCTATAACAAGCCTACAATTAATACAATAGCGAAGGGAGTGGACATGATTACGTTACAATGGCGCGTTGTCTACGAAAAAGAGTGCGGGGATAGGGGCGAGGAGTGTTTAGAAGTGACGGGTCGTGATTTCAGCACAGTTTTCTCTGCGTATTTGCAAAAGTTGAAAGAACTGTCCGCCAAGTCAGTCCTCGTCAGCGATTTTTTGGGACCAGTAGAAAGTGAGGGTACTGTTGCTAATGAGCCGGTTTACAGCACATA
>MEWJ01000018.1 GCA_001773385.1 candidate division WWE3 bacterium RIFOXYD1_FULL_43_17
TCAACACCTATTTTCACCGGGTAGACTACTCCGCCCGCAGAATAGTTTATGGTTGTGGGTGATAGGGTGACAGTTGGAGGTGTGTTTGTCTTGGTTAATATCCACCAAAGACCGTTCACAGCACCCTCGTTGACAGTGGCGGTAAGAGAACACCCTGTACCGCTGGAAGAGCCGGTCGAGGTACTATAGCCCCAAATAACATTTGAACACGCATATCCTGCCGGAAGACCGCCCAATGTAATAGTTTTGGAACCGGTTGTTATAGTATTTGTGGCGGTGTAATAATAAGAAGGCGAAGGATATGAATCGCACCCCCATCCTGTAATTAAATTTCCGCCTCCTGCAGTTAATGTAAATCCATCATTTCTAAGATAGGGGCTGGCGCATGTTGAGGCAGTATTCCCCCACCCATCTATGACTTCGTCAAGGCTACCATTTTTGTTATAGTCGGTGCGGATTTTTCCTACGATGCTACCATATGTAGGGCCTTCTTCCGGCGGAGGCGGCGGGGCATCACACTTATCGCAGGTACCCCAATATTGAGAATAATTAATTTCAGAACTACATGCTTTGGTACAATCACCAAAAGCGCAACAGGTCCAACGTCCCGAACATATTATCGCAGTGTAACCAGCAGTCGAACAAGAAAAGGAAGGACAACCACCGCCGGTATAGCAATAACCATCTGAACTCATAGATTCCCAACCATAATTGGGAATAAAATCGTCACATCCGTCACTGCAATCAGCCCCCACAGCGTAAACTTTACCTGTCAAGAAAATGGGAAGAAAAGTGAGCACTAGTAAAAAAATAGAGGAATAAAAAAAATGCCGGTACGTTCTCATACAAATATGCTACAGTAAAAAAAATAACGCGTAAAGCGGACAGTAATGGTGACAAAAGTCTTACCAAACTGGAGTTCTAGGGCCTCCTAATAAGGATACATTCAGAGCCTACTACCCCGCACAATTCCGAAGTACATTTTGTATATAGCATGTCGCCGGATTTTATTTCTCTGCTTATCTCAAAATTAGCCGACACAAATTCCATATTGAAACTCTTAAACAATACCGTATTTTCAGGTGAACACTTTAATGACAGCTGTGTTACCTCCTGATTTCCATCCTTTCTTGCATATACATCACCATCGTTTACCTTTGTAATAACAAAAAAGTCATATCTCGCGTCAACCGGTTCGACAGGGTTTTCATTGAAAACCCAACGTTTTCCAAGCCATTCCTGGAACTCAAGAACGGTTTGGTTTTTTTCAGAAGTTCCTGTCACAGCTCCTAAATCAGGGTCCGTCACATAGGAACCCGTATATGCAGAGAATGCGGTATCTTGGTCGGGATCACCCCGTTCTTGGGAAGGTGTATTATTCAGTTTCAGGGGTAAACTTCCGGCGTCTGATAAATAGTTAGATACCAAGAACAGTATTGAAACAATTAAAGAGAGTATGAATATTGCCAAGGCAACTTTCTTGAGTATTTTCACAGTGTTAACCACATTTTACACACAAACAAGCTGCAGATCCAATTAGAGAATGGGAACTAAAGAAAACAAAAGTTGGTAGGTAGGTTTGGAGAAACCGAACCGCTTATTGTGTAAAGAAAAAAGGTGCCGGGATTGTTTTTACACTTCCCGGCACATATGGAACAAATCACGTGATACTAGTTGGCATCATCAAAAACAGGGACCTCGGAAGATGCGTCAAATTGAGGACAATAAGGCTCTTTGTTCGGGTTGCCTACCTCAGAAGCAAACTGGGACCAACGTTCTTCCCTGGTTTTTTCATCGACGGTGTTGCCATTGATTTTGATCGTAAGGCCGTATCCTTCTCCTAACTTCTGAAATGCCCACGCGCACACAACATCCGGATCCACTCTCTCTGCCGGACCTGACCAGCTATCCGTAGCCCGAGTGTAAATAAACTCACCGGTCAACAACTGGACGACCTCATCGCCCTCCCGCGGCAGTTGTGGAAATGAAATCTCTTCCGACCAAAACCAACTTCCAACGAAACTGATAAATGTCCCGACCTCACTCACCGTCCATTTTCTTAAACTCAACGTAGCAGTTTCAGTTGATGTTGGGGCGGGAGACGGAGACACCGCGGGTGTGCTCGTGTCTGTCGGTCTGACCGTGGGGGTTGAAGTTGAAGTTGGCGTCGACGTTGCGGGTTTTAAAGTAGATGATGGCAATACTTCGCCCACTGCGACAGGTTCGACACCACTGTTATCTTTGCGACCAACAGCAAGATAAACCACCAACAGTACCAATAAAAGGACGAAAAAGATCTTAAACATCCTGATATTCATTTTCTCTCCTTATTTCCGAGCTGTATTAAGCTTGATTGATTAGCGTATTCGCGTAATCAGATATTAGCACAAACAGCACAACACGACAACAAGCTATAGGGTATACAGAAATACCTCGGACTCGGGAGTTACTTAAATCCTTACTTTCTTATTAGACCCCAGAACAATGTAATGTGCCACCGAGGAAAAACAAAAACAATAAAAAAACGCCGGGATAGTTTGAACGTAATCCCGACGTTGAAAACAAACATTTTATATCACACTAGTCACCATCAGAGCGGTATTCGCAGGTACCCCACGTCGTCTGATAAACGTAGGCTGACTGACAATACTTATTCGTACCGGGAACTTGGCAACAGGTCCAGCCGTCACCGTACCTCGTCGCAATATAACCAGCCTTGGTACAAGCAAAAGAAGGGCACCCACCGCCTGTACAGTACATGTCGTTCATACTGTAACTAGATCCGCACACATATCTGTCGTTATTGTTATAGTAGTCTATTTCCCACGAAAACTTAGTGTCTCCTAAAACCCCGATTCTTAGGAAACCCATAACATCTCTGACTTTTCCAATTCCCATTACAGGAAGCTGAGGCTGATCAGGCTTGGCAACCAAAAATTGCGGGCAGTCGGGTTTCGCACCAGTTCCAAGAAAACTTTCGAGGTAGAGCAAATAATCTTCTCTGCTCACAACCTCTACTGCTTTCCCTTTTACAGACTTGTGTCTTCCGTAATCCTGACTTACCGCATATTTGTAGAGCCATTTACACATGTAGTCGGGTGTTATACTGTCCACTTCGACCACGTGAGCAATCCATTCCGCGCAACCTCCCGTGCACCCCATCAAGATTGCAAATGTATCCATTTTGAAATCGGATCCCGGATAATAACCTGGGTCACGAAGTATCGGATACACAGCAGTATTCACAAAGGTTTCCGTTTGATCTTTTGTCCAAACACTATCAAATGAGTTTACGTCCGCCTCATCGGACGAAAGATCACTCAAGTGATCTGGCTGAACGTTCCCGCCAGAAACAGGGTAACTCCAAAACGTTGCTAGGAGTACCATAAAAACAACAATCGGGACTACCGACCTCTTCATTTCTATCTCCTCCTCTCCTACATTTTCGTATTTTTACCGGTTTTTGGTGGTTCCTAAGAACAATATAGTACTCGGGGTATAGATTTACAAATACAGGTTATTGCCCTTATTCACTTAAAATACGAAAACGCCGCCCCAAGATTCAATATTCTGAACCAAAAGGCGGCGTAAAACACTTGCGGAGATAGAGAGTGGAATGGTTTTTTATGCCCTTTTTCCCAACCTACCCCGTCAAAAATCGTGGCCATCCCTGCTTTTTCGGAGGAGGAGAACAAAAAGTGCTATCTACGGACTTTC
>MEWJ01000019.1 GCA_001773385.1 candidate division WWE3 bacterium RIFOXYD1_FULL_43_17
TTGGTTTAAAATTCTCACATCTTTGAAAAGTTAACATTTCGGCCGGGTGAAGGACTGCATCGATTTTTGATGAACCTTCTGTCATGGTATAGGCGCAGTTGGGCGCGAGATAAATACCTGAACATGAGGATGCGAGTATGCGGGCAACATCTTGGAGCATATCTCCCTGAATCTCCTTACGGAGACCGTCCTCCCCGGCTAGTTTTCTTTTTCTTGGACACATAGCGTAGTTTGGAACATCTATTAAATACAAAATATTTAATTGAAACCAACTACGCTATTTTTTATAGTTAGTAGTTTGTGGACAACTTGACATTTCCCTTTACTTAAAACAAAATCGCATAAATTGAAAATGAGGCCTAATTTTGATATAATGCGGTGTCTTACCAATAGTTTTTCTTTTTAGTTTTACGTAATGAAAAACTTATTAAACTCACTCAAATATCCCTGCTCTCACTCATATTTATTAATACATTTTTGTTCCGGAATTCGTGTGAAAGGCGGTGATTAATCTGAAAAACATACTTTTAATTGCAGTAGCTGCGTTTGTGCTTACTTCGGCTGCTTTTGCAGCCAAACCGGAAAACCCGGGTTCAAACGGTAAAGCTTACGGGCACCTTAGCAAAGAGGACAGAATGGCAGCTATTATTGCGGCTAAAAACGCGAAAGTAAGACCTGTAACCAAGGCTTACATGTATCCTTCCGATACTTCTACCGCGTCGGACGCCCGTTACGACTATGATGAGGATGCTTGGGGAATGTTACTGGTAAAGCACAAGAAGGACGTTGTTAAATTTCAAGGACATAACTTAGCAGCTAACAAGGAATATACGTTGAAATATGACGGTAACGAGATTGGAAAAGCGACATCAAATGACGAGGGAAACCTGAAAATTAACGGATCGTTTGCGGTTTCTTGGGGTGACTACAACGTTGAAAAGTTTACACTCAAAGCAGATGGTGAGACGGAGTTAAAATCGAGGCTTGTAAGGCTTCGCGGTGCAGAGAACGAGGATTAAGAGTTTGACTTAAATAACCACCCGGATGGTTGCCCGCGGACTGTCCGGGTTTTTGCGCAAAAAAAGAACCTCTTTCCGTGTATACAAAGAAAGAGGTTTTATCGGGCAGTTCTACCGAGAGGCGTAAACCCAATCGTATTCAATTTGACGGGGTTCATAACCTTTCACTCGGCAGGCTATCCACAGTTCAGGTATAAACAAAGGATTTTTACCACACCTGTACGAAATTTCCCGGGATAGCGTCTTCTCAAACTTTTCTACTGTTTCCTTAGTGTCACCGCGCAGCCGGAGAAGTTCATACTGCGCACTATCAAGAGTAAAGTCGTCTGAAGACATAGAACGTTCTTCAATTTCCTTGGCAATCTGGGGGTCAGGCTTAATCATTTTTCTCACCTTTTCTCTCTCACGGATTTGTTTTAGCGATTCTAGTTTTGTTTAGGGATAAAGTCAATTAATGCGGTTATCGGCAGTCGCAGGTTGATTGTGTAAGGAATTTCTTCAAAAATGATATAATCTGCCGAAACCCATTGATATCAAAGAAGGAGAGCGGAGATGAGAAGAGTTTATGGACTGAATGTCGTGTCCCTGTGGCCTTATTGTCTTGGAGCGTCAGGACCTGAGCGTTCGATAAAGATGATTAAATCCGCGGGATACGCCGGAATACAGGCACTACCGATAAAGTTTTGGTCCTACAAACGCATACATGAATGGGAAAAGGACGTCATTTCTTTTGAGGATGCCTTTAATTTTGGTTTGCCGTGGAAAGCATTGCTGTTCGGGAGGAGAATTTCCCCCTTTTTTCCACAGGCGATTCTTGTTGCGCACCATTGGCAAAAGGGTGTTGCGGTAGAAATACATCCGGAGCTAAGCACGAGCATAGAAGAATATCTGGATTTCTGTGCTAACGGAGGTAGATTTTGCTGGGATACCCTGCACGTGCGGCGCAGAAGGCGCGACGGAAGCTCGGGGATTGACGATTGGGAAAAGCTTCTTCAGGCACTCCCTGAGGGTGCAGTCGAACTGATCCACGTGCATCCGAAAAAGGCAGAAATACCTGCATTTTTGAACGGCGCATCCACGGAATTTAGGGAAATGTTGAGCCTATTAGGACTAAAATTTCCCAGAGTTCCCGCCATAATTGAAATCTTTCCGCCGCTTAAAAGTCCTAAAAAAACTTTGGGAGAGCTTTCTGATGTTTTGACGATTACCAAGGAGTGGCTAGGATAAAGAGAGTTTCATACTTACAAGGGTTACCTTAACACGGCGACCCTTTTCTTTTTGTCGTTTAGAGGGTTTGGCAGGCTCGCCAGGATTTGAACCCGGAATGTCCCTTTTGGAGAGGGAAGTGATGCCATTTCACTACGAGCCTAAGAAATTTCTGGAGCCTGGGGAGAGAGTCGAACTCTCGACTTCTTCCTTACCATGGAAGCGTTCTACCACTGAACTACCCAGGCGCGATATTATCTTGGTCATTTTAGCCTATTAGAACTATGTAGACAATCACTCTTTTTCGAACTGAAAGAGATTTTATTACGCTAAAATTTTTGCCATTGACACTCTCCGTCGAAAGAGACTAGACTTAAGTCCCAGAGGATGAAAAAACGCTGGGACATAAATTCTAATACAGGAAACCTTGGAGCCGAAAGGCTCCTTCCCATTTTTAAGGGGGAAAATTGAGATGAAATACCGGGAAACATCGAAATTTTTTGAGATTGCGGAAGAGATGGTGACCCCCAAAGAAGCTCTACTCCCCAGTTTAGTAAAAAGCACGTTGAAAGAGGAGGCGTTTGAGCAGATAAATTTGTTGAAGTCACCTGACTATACCGCTAGTAGGAGTAAGAGCAAGGTGTTAACAGGCGAAATGAACCTCCGTAAAATTTATGAGGATTGGCCGGAAAATGTGCCTAACCCTAAAATTGTCTCCCTGGCTACCGAAGAAGGGTTGGCTCTTTCGGTTGGAAGATGGACCGTAAGGCCAGACGGGATAAGCTTCTTACCGTCCAGGCTGGATCTCGGAATACCTGCCCAAATAGACCTTGCAACTCTGACAGAATACTTGGTCCAGACAGCCGAATTTAGGCAAATACTGACCGAAGCCGACGGACATTTGGAAAAGCACCTGGCCGTTACCAACCTTATCAGCGACCCTAAAGTAAATTTACAGGACGCAATATATTTTCTAACAGGAAAGACCGTTGTTTCAACCCAGCTTCATATCCGTCACCAGAAGGATGACAACCCTGAAAACCCGTACGGTAGGGTAGCAGTGGCGTGTAATTTAAGGGACGAGGGCATTGACGCCAAGTGCGAATATGTTTGTCTTTGCGATGCCGTGGCAGGCGGACTGCAGATTGTTATGGCTATGGAAGCATACGAAAAAAGCCTAAAAATTAAGAACGACGGTTCCCATTGTTTAAAACATTTTGTGGTTTTTGCACCTATTTGCAGCCTTTCAGGTGCCGCTGTTATTTCAATCAGGGCGGCCATGATGGGCGTAAGGGCGACATTTTTCGGCTCAGCCGGCTCTATGCTGCACGCTATGCCGCCGGACAGGTACATGTGCCCTTTTTACTATGGCGAAGGTGCAGAACATCTTACGCCGGAACCCGCCGTTATGAAAATACAGGAATATATTTTCGGGAACGCCAAAGATAAAGTGTGTTTATGGTGCAACTGGGGAGCCAAAAGATTTGCACCGTGGCAGGCTCTGAAAGACTCGCAGGAGGAATTAAAGGCTTATGGATTGAGTAATGAGGCTGTGTTAAACAGAGCAAAAACTTTAACACCGGGACAGGTCAAAAAATTCGAACTTGACCCCTCAAAACTGGTATCCACGGCAACAATTTACGAAGCGGTAAAGTACGGAAAATTAGAGGAACTCCACGAATTTTTGAATAGTTAAATATGGTGCCGAGGGAGGGATTCGAACCCCCGTAGGCATTTGCCAGCTGATTTACAGTCAGCTCCAGTTGGCCACTTTGGTACCTCGGCGCAGTTGAAATATTATCATTTATTGTTGGAAGTGGGAAGAAAAAAGAAAGGGGACTTATACGTTTTTGCCGTAGAAGACCCCTAAGTACGTGGCAGTTTATTCTGCTATCTTTTCGAAAAGAATTTCTTTGCCTTTTTCAATTCCTGTGTACGTTCTGCCACGTTTGTTCCAATCATAAGAACAAAGCTGGATGCGAAACCTCTGGCTTCAGCTGCGTTGACCACATCCATCATTTCTTGCACATTGTTTGTCAGGTGAATGGAATTAAGACCGAACTCGGACCTATTTCCTTCAACGATACCCAGGTTTTCAACCACGGATGCCCCACCTGACATTTGTTTACTCTCAAACAGGTGTACCTTTACTCCCCGCGCTCCTTGGGCAAAAGTACGTTGCACACGGGGTTTAGGCACTTTCCGTTTCATTTTTCCTCCCTTCTTTTAGTGCTGGTTCCTAATGACGCGGCTAACTTTGTAAGTGCTTCCTCGCTACGTTAGCTTGCCGGGTATATTTAATTTCACCCCCTCGTGTCAGTACGTAGTTTGTGTACAAATCCAAAATATCCGCCAATTCATGCAGTTGAGATACGAAGTCATCGATATTGCCGGCGATTCTAATTCTCGGCTGGTCCTGGTGTGGAATCCGTTCTGACGGCGTTTCAACGTACTTGTCCGCCAGATAAGCGCTAGCAAAGCCCCGTAATTCCACAAACGGAGGATCTTTCGGTACCTGAATCCTAAGTGTCATTTCTTTCTCCTTTTCTATAGGTTTAGGGGGATTTTAGCACAAACATGGGTAAAACTTAAATGGAGCCAAAGGTGGGGATCGAACCCACAACCTGCTGTTTACAAAACAGCTGCTCTACCATTGAGCTACTTTGGCGAGGCGTAGCCGAGACAAAGGGTGGCGGAGCCACAACTTTGGCGAACGAAGCGAGCCAATGACTACTGCCTTTGGCGAACGAAGCGAGCCAATGACTACTGCCTTTGGCGAACGAAGCGAGCCAATAAGCGATGAAGTCTCACCTTTGCCGCAAGGCAAACCTAACAAGCCAATAGATTTTATCACGAAAAATTTTACAAAAGAAAGAGTTGTTTCTTACACCCTTAATGCGCCCGTGTTTACAATTCCTGAGCATACGGTGTAAAATCGGTTAAATACCTTTTTCACTCAGTTGGCCATTTAAAAGGAGAGACAAAAATGGATAGTAAGGATGGTGATCATAGGGAAAATAAACCTGTTGCTAGAAACCAGATTGGTTCCGGGCCGGACTATTCAAGTGGGGGAGCTACGTGGAAAAACTCATTTATGGAAGACCGCGCGGTTGCCGTTTGTGTAGGCTGCAAACGTCCGGACAATACCTGCCATCTTTGCAAAAAGAAATTACCAAGCGGCAAGGTGTTTTCAGAATTTTCAGACGGCTTTGACACACTGTTAGTTAATCTTTAGGTGAGGAAAGGGGTAATTGCTTTATTAAAGCCGGAGGACCTGTGAAATTTTTATAAATTCACAACCTCCGGCGAAGTTTTTTCCACTGAAAAGTTCTCTATTTTTACTGAAAACTCCCTCATTTTTTCTGTCGTTGACATAACAACGCCTTGTGTGATTTAATTCACTACGTTATGTCAAGAATGTGTGACTTTTGCGGTAAAACTTATCAGCAAGGAAACCTGGTCCCGAGAGGGGTCGGTAACCGTGTTACCAGAAGAACAACGAACAAGAGAAAGGCCAATTTGAGAAACAAAAGATTACAAATTGACGGCCGCACGGTCAGGGTGACCATCTGCGCTTCCTGCTTGAAAAGACTCAAAAAAGATATAAAAGAGGCAAATGCAGCTTTAGTACAAGCCCAAGCTCAGGTAGCCGCTTAAGCTAAGTATCCGTTCTCGAACTCTTTCCACGACATCACCTTCTTACCTTCTACCTGTAGCATTTCTAGCGATAGTTTATCCTTTTCTAAACTTGCCGAATATATTTTGACCGTTAATTCCCCATCTACGTGTTCTCTGAATTTAATTTTTCCCTGTATAAGACACCCAGCTTCCTGGATATCCTTAAGATAAGTCCACGCAATCGGCCAGGGGTTAAAAGCTCTTATCTTCTGATGGATGTTTTTAGGATCGTTTTTCCAGTTAATGAGACCGTCTTCCTTGAATATAAAAGTATTGTGAGGGTGTGTTCTGGAAAAGGTATACGTGGCATTATCTTCATTTTGGGGCATTGGTTTAACGCTTCCCGAGCAATATCCGAGAATGACGTCCGGAAGCTTACTTGCGGCGACGTGAAATAGGGTTTCATACAATTCGCCCGATGTTTCGGTTTGGTTCATCTTATAACCTATTTGGCTAAGGATATCACCCGCATCCATTCGTTTGCTAATAAGTTGATACGTAACTCCGGTTGTTTCATCCCCATTTAAAATTGCGAACTGTACCGGGCTGGCTCCGCGGTATTTGGGTAGAAGAGAGAAGTGGATATTGATAAGTTTACCGTCAAAAAATTTAATTATGTCTTCGGGAATCATGTAGCTAAAGTCCGCTACAACACCATAATCAGGTCTGTATTTATAAAGATCATCCAGAACCATTTTCAGGTCGTAGTCTTTCAAAGACCTGATTTCCACGTATCTTACACCCTGTTCGCGTGCCCATTTTTTAACCGCCGTTTCCCTTTTTTCCTGATTTCTTCCTACCTTCGTGTCGCTTTTAGTGATACACAAAACCAGACTAAACTCCTTGTGGAGATTTTCCAAAATTGGAAGCGACCTGTCTGAAGTTCCGAAAAAGGCTACTTTCAACTTTTTCACTGTCCCTCCTGCGAGAAAACCACGTCCATTTCCTGCTCTGATATCACACCGCCGATTACCCTGTCGGTGAACAGGACGCCGTCCAAATGGTCTATCTCATGCTGAATCGTCCTTGCAAAAAAATCCTGTGCTTTTATTTTAATTCTGTCACCGGAAATGTCCGTGGCGTCGACTTTTATTTTCTTGTAACGTTCGACCTTCCCGTAAACATCGGGAACACTCAGGCAACCTTCATAGTCAATCTCGGTTTCCTTTGAGGTGCTTACTATTTTAGGGTTTATAAGCACGTAATCTTCGTGTGTGTACTCGCCGTTTTTGGCGGGGTCGGGAAAAAAATTCCTTACCACGCACATCTTTTTTGAAACCCCGATTTGTGTAGCGGCGATGCCGGCTCCCTCAGGGTCTTTTGCCACCTCTAAGGTGTCCAACAGGTCCTGTGCCAGCTTTTTTTCCTCTTCTCCGACACCGTTTACCTTTTGAGCTTTGTTCCGTAATACCGGGTCGGGTATTGTTACGATTTTTCTAATTGCCATGTACATATTTTACCACTATTACGGGATTTCTATGTGTGTAGGACGGTTGGGCATGCGTGTTGTGCTATACTCGAAAATGTTACTCTAAGGTAAATATGAAACTTGTAATTGTCGAGTCGCCTACAAAAGCAAAGACGCTGTCCAAGATTTTACCTCAGTCTTACAGCATAAAAGCGTCCATGGGCCACATCAGGGATCTTCCTAAAAGTGGTCTCGGTGTGGATGTTGAAAAAGATTTCACACCCGTGTACGAAGTTCCCGTAAAAGCTAAAAAAGTTTTGACCGACTTGAAAAAAACCGCAAAAGATGCGGAAGAAATTGTATTGGCGACAGACCCTGATAGAGAAGGGGAGGCAATTGCCTGGCACCTGGAGGAGCTTTTGCGCGGAAAAAAGGACACCAGAGTTTTTTCCCGTGTTGTTTTTCACGAATTAACTAAAGAAGCAATTGAGAAGGCGTTTAAAAATCCCGGAAAAATAGATTTGGATTTGGTTGATGCCCAACAGGCGAGGAGAATACTGGACAGATTAGTGGGTTACAAACTGTCCCCTTTATTATGGAAAAAAGTCATGTACGGATTGTCGGCAGGCCGCGTTCAGAGCGTCGCTGTGAGGTTAGTCGTAGAACGCGAAAGAGAAAGACAGGCGTTTAACCCGGAAGAGTACTGGGGCGTTTTAGGAGAATTTCAAAACGGAAGCAAGAAAAAGATCTGGGCGGAATTGTCCGAGATCAAAGGCAAGAAGGTTGAAATAAATAACGGGGAAGCTGCAGAAAAAATTAAGGCTGAGGCATTGAACGGTATCTACTCAGTAGTGTCCCTGAAAAAATCCGAACGAAAAAAGAACCCCTACCCACCTTTTAAGACCTCCACTCTCCAACAGGCAATGGCCAATATATATGGATTTAACGCCAAAAAAACGATGCGGGCAGCACAGGGGTTGTTTGAGAAAGGGTACATCACATACCATAGAACGGACTCATTGAGCCTTTCCCCACACTTTATCAACGAGGCCCGCGAACTGATAAAAAAACGCTTCGGAGACACCTATTTGCCGGAGACCCCTAACCTATATAAGACAAAGTCAGCTAATGCTCAGGAAGCACACGAAGCAATTCGTCCTACTTCGGCACATGCGCTGCCCTCAAAAAGTATAGGGCTTGTAGGAGATGAGTTTAAAACATACTCGATAATCTGGTTAAGAAGTTTAGAGTGCCAGATGAACCCGTCTATATATGAACAGACGTCTTTGTCTATAGGTTCGGTTGAAGGGTATATTTTTAAGGCAACAGGGTCTACAGTACTGTTCGAGGGGTGGCTGGCCGTCTCAAAAATGGTTGGAGTAAAAGAGGATGAAGAGGAAACCCCTAGTATTCTTCCGGAATTAGCCGAAGGAACTAAAATGAAGCTTCTGGAGATAAAAAATGAGCAGCATTTTACCCAACCCCCGGCGAGATACAACGACGCTTCTTTAATAAAAAAGATGGAAGAACTCGGAGTCGGGCGTCCTTCAACTTACGCGCCCACACTTTCCACGATACAGGACCGCAAATATGTCTTACGCGAAGGCAGATATTTTTATCCGAACGACGTGGCTTATGTGGTCGTTGACCTTTTAATAGCGCATTTTCCGGAAATAGTTGATTACAACTTTACCGCCTTGATGGAAGAGAGCTTGGACAAGGTTGCGGAAGGCGAAGTACAGTGGGTTCCGGTAATCCGCGAATTTTATAAACCGTTTGAAAAGAAGATTCTCGCGAAAGACAAAGAATTAAATAAAAGAGACGTGACAAATTTAGGTGATAGTGAAGAAAAGTGCCCGGAATGCGGCCGCGTTCTGGTTTTTAAACTAGGTAAATTCGGGAAGTTTTTAAGCTGTTCGGGATACCCGGACTGCAAATATGCTAAGCCTTTAGAGCCGTTAAACGGCCCCGGTGGGGAAGATGAAGATTTCGGGAAATGCGATAAATGCGAAGACGGCATTATGGTGTTGAAGCAGGGCAGGTTCGGAAAGTTTTTAGCCTGCAGTAACTATCCTAAATGCAAAAATACCAAACCGTTTTTGGATAAAGTCGGAATGAAGTGCCCGAAGTGTGGAGAAGGTGATGTCGTGAAGAAAAAAGCCAAGTGGAAAGAGTTTTATGGCTGCAGCAGGTACCCGGATTGTGACTGGAAGAGCTGGAAGAATCCGATGGTTGTGGCAAGTGGCAACGGGGAAGAAGGTAGCGATAAGAGTGGTGAAGTAGAGTCAGTTGAAAGTATTGCTTAGTTTCCGGCCAAGCGCGCTGGCCACATTTTTTTGGTCTACCCCATCAAATAAGATAGCCTGTAGTTGTATTTTCATTACCTTGGTGCTACATTGTCATTAGGAATCCCTAATATAAAGGGAAATACGATAACCAGAAAAGAGAGGAGGAGATTGAGATGAACAAGCCCGTTGTTTTGGCGGGGTCTTTAGGTGCGCTTTTACTGTTGGTATTTTTTGTCGTTTCTTGTGGTGGTTTGAGGGGCCAGGCAGCTATCGTTCCCGTTTTTACAACGGAAGCATTGCCCAGCGTCACTTCAACTAACACTTCGACGGCAATTCCACCTACTGAGACGGCGACTGTGACGGTCTCGCCAAGCCCCACGGTGACGGAAACTCCGGCACCGACGAGCACAAGCACAAAGGCTCCCACACCAACGCAAATAGCACTCCAAAAAGCTGCGGATGGTTATACTTTCTACGGTACTCAGCTTAAGTTCTTGGAGGAAAATTTTGGTTGGAGCTATGACCTTATCGGGTGCCCCCCAAATTATTATAAGGTCACTAACGTTCTGGACCGCACGCCGGGAATTTGTGCAGGAAAGACCTACGTTTCGGAAGGTGATAGGAAGTATCACCTCTATC
>MEWJ01000020.1 GCA_001773385.1 candidate division WWE3 bacterium RIFOXYD1_FULL_43_17
AACTTTATCTACTAATTTTAAATTAGTGCGGTGTATTTGGATAAAGTTTATGTGCTAGAATTTATGATATGAAGAAAATATCAATGATCATAGTAAATTACTGCACTAAGGGACTAATCGAGAAAAACATCAACACTCTTCTCGAAGCCTATGAAAACTGTGAGATAATTTTTGTAGACAACGACTCTCCGGATGGCTCGGCTGAGCTTGTCGAAGAAAAATTTGGAAACAATCCAAAAGTTACTCTAATAAAAACTAAAAATAACGGCTTGGCGGCCGGTTATAATCTTGGACTTGAAAAAGCTACGGGGGATTATATTTTATATCTAGGGACTGACGCATTTCCTACAAAAGAAGTCATGGACGGTCTGGTTGAGTATATGGATACTAATCATGACGTAGGAGTGGCTACGGCCAGGTTATATACCAGAGACGGTAGCATAGACATAGACGCCCACAGAAGTTTTCCGACTCCTTGGATTGCAATTACGCACCTCTTGACTCTGGATAGGCTGTTTCCAAAATCAAAACTGTTTAACAAGTATTCAATGGGTTACGAGGATTTTAATACTATTCATGAGGTCGACGCGTGTATTTCCCACTTCATGTTTGTCAGACCCGAGGTGCACACACAAGTAAAGCGTTGGGATGAAGACTATTGGTTGTATGGGGAGGATATAGATTTTTGTTATAGAGTCAAAAAAGCCGGTTTCAAAATAATGTATATGGGAAATCTAAGAGTTCTTCACTACAAGGGAGCGGCCGTAGGAAGAGATACGTCAAAAGACATAGATAACGCCATGAATACCGATTTTGACAGCCTGACCTTTAAAGATGAAAAAATCGAAAAAATTAAAACCGACGAACCCGCCACAACAAACGATAAAACCCAAAAAGTCAGAGTTCCGAGCACCAAACTTTGGATGAAAATTAAGGTTTCAAAAGAATCCACAAAAGCCATGAGAACCTTCTACCGAAAACACTACATGAATAAATACCCGTTTGTTATAACTTGGCTGGTACTTGTCGGAATTTGGGTAAACGAAAAAATTAAGGTAACAAAGATCTGGCTGAATAACTACTTATAGTTTACTAACTATTTATAGTAGGCTTTTTCCCAGTAAGACTTCAAATCTGATAGCTTGGTTTTCATCCAGTCCAGATTATCCAAGTACCATTCAACTGTATTTTTCATACCAATTTCAAATGTAATTTCCGGTTCCCATCCAAGTTCCCTCTTTATTTTTTCCACGCTCAGTGAATATCTGAAGTCGTGTCCGGGTCTGTCTTTCACAAACTCTATTAAAGATTCTGGTTTATTCATCAAAGAAAGAATTGCTTTTACCGTATCGATATTTCTTTTTTCTTCGCCGCTTCCAATATTGTATACTTCGCCAGGTTGTCCTTTTTCAATCACGGCAAACACCGCGCCAGCACAATCCTTTACATGAAGCCATTCTCTTACATTCTGTCCTTTTCCGTAAACAGGGAGATTCTCACCCATGTGTGCTTTAAAAATCATCACAGGTACTAGTTTTTCCGGATACTGCCAAGGTCCATAATTATTTGAAGGTCTTACTGTAATTACAGGTAGGTTGAATGTATGAAAATACGCCCTGCCAAGCATGTCCGCGGCTGCTTTGCTCACTGAATAAGGAGAGTGCGGGTTCAAAGGGGTATTTTCCGTAAACTGACCGTCCTCACCCAACGCACCATAAACTTCATCCGTTGAGAAATTTATGAATTTACTAACACCCACTTCCTTTGCTGCGTCCAAGACAACTTGTGTCCCTCCTACGTTTGTTTCTATAAAAATCGCGGGATCTTTGATACTTCTGTCAACGTGAGTTTCTGCAGCTGTGTGGACGACAACATCCGGCTTTACCTCCAGCAATATTTTTGATATTCCTTCTCTGTTCGTAATATCCTCTTTGTAAAAAGAATATTTTTTCTCGTAACCGCGTAGCCTCTCCAGATCTCCCGCGTATGTAACTTTATCAACAACAATTGTCTCAAAGCCTTTTTCGATAGACTGTCTTGCAATCTCACTACCTATAAACCCAAGACCTCCTGTTATTAATAGTTTCATATTTTGAATTTTATCACAGCTTAAAATCGAGATAGGCCTGGTCACTAATAAAGTTGCTCAGTTCATCTTCCCAACGAGGTATCTCAATTCCCAAGTCCTTTGAAATCTTTTTATTGGAAAGCGTAGAATCTTTCGGTAGCTTCGCTGTTAGCTTAAAATAACCAACCTCCACTTTTTTTACTTGCCTGTTTTCGCCGACAGCATTCAATATCTCATTTGCCCAATCCCATCTGGAAGCTGTCCCGGAATTTACTGCGTGATACAAACCTTTTAGATTTTTCTCCAGACATTGAATAGTCAAGTCGACCAGCAATCGAGTAGAAGTGGGTGTTGCAAATTCGTCCACAACCCCAACTAGCTCCTGCCCTTCGTGACACCTTTTCAAGAACTTGTATATAAAATTCTGATTTCCTTCTCCGTAAAGCCAGGATGTTCTCAAAATAAGGTGGTTAAGCGGTAGCTTCTCTTTCACTAAATACTCCCCCGCCAACTTACTTTTTGCGTACTCGTTCAGAGGATTTGTCTTGTCTTCTTCGACATAAGGCAGCCCCTTAGTGCCGTTGAAAACATGGTTTGTCCCATAGTGGACCAGAAAACTTCCGTGTTTTTTGCACATCTCCGCGACATTTCCTACACCGTCTCTATTTACCTTATAAGCTGGTTCGGGTTCCTTTTCGGCGTTCTCAACAAGGTTATAGGCTGCACAGTTTATTACTATCTGCGGGGGTTCTTCATCGAATACTTTACTTACTGACTGCATGTCAGTTACATCCATCTCTTCAGCATCTACGCCTTTATACTCAGCACCAACCTCACCGAAATATTTTTCAAAGCTACGCCCCAGCTGACCTTTATTTCCTATAAGTAAATATTTTATAATCCTCATTATACATCAGAAACGACGCTGTAATTCTACTAACCTATAGTTTGACTAACCGGTTATTTACTGGTATTATCAACGAAATCAATAAGAATAGGAGAGAATAATGAGCAGTGTAAGTGTCTCGGGTACCGGCATACTGGAGTTAAAGGCTTATGTTAACAGCCCTAACGGACAGAACACCGTCAATCAATTCATTGAATGTCTGAGAGATGAGCTAGGCAGTAGAGAAAAATATGAGTCTGTCTGCCAAAAGGCTGAACTCTCTACAGAAACCTTCAATGAAATCAATTTCAGAGAGTTTATGGAAAACCTTGTACCGTTTATGCGGGAGCTCCCGCCAGGACACGATTCAGGTCATCTTTACAGAGACTTCCTTGGATCGGCAGCATTGTTTACAGGAGACCCCGGCATCAACAAGGCGAAATACAAAAGCGACAGCATTGCCGGCCTATTTGGATTCGCACATGATATTGGAAATTCTTTAATCCATAGGTATGCCGACAAAAACATGATCGCGGGACACGCTGAGATTGGTGCCTGGGTTGTATTTAACCTTATGAGAGATCTATTCGGTCGGGAAATTTCCATGATTGCAGCTTACGGAATTGCAGCTCATGGTCACCTTACTAAAGATCTACTCACACCGGGCGGGTTTGTCAGGAAACTGTATTGGGCAGAACTTTTTGACAACAACGGCCTTGTAGGATTCGCTGCCAAAATCATGGCACGCGGTTGCGATCGTTTGGACACCGGTGGTGGAGTCAGCCAGCTTGTCCGCGACCTTTTAGCCTCAGCCGATGCTCTTGAGCAAGGTATAAAAGGTTACGACATAAAAGGCGGCAGCCAGGATATGGAATACTTCGAGGTCAATCGGGAATCTTTGATTACAAAATTAAAGATTGAGATCAGGCCTCAGGATGCCCGTATCGGTGGACCGACGATTCTGGAACATCTTGACGGATATGCGAACACACAAATTCAGCAGAATCCTTCAAGTGTATATAACCAGGACGACGATAAGGTTCCATTGCTTGCTTTGTTGATAAAAGACAGAGTTGAAAGACAGTGGTTCCTAAAAAACAGAATGCTGGGGATGATGAAATCTTTGTACGCATTAGAACCCGGTGTTCCCAGTTATGTTGCGTCGTGGTTGAAATTTAAGTCGTTAGCCAGGCAAATCAGCCATGCAGATCCCTGGAAACTGGACCGAACGTTCTCCGTGCTTGAAAGAGCTTGGCAGGAACAGAATCCGGTTACTTTGGCCGCTTGGGCAGATTCTATCCCGACGATCGGAGAACTGTACAAAGCTGAGGTAGAAAGCTACGCCGCTATAATTCAGAAATCCGGAACCTTCCTTTCTGATATATCGGCAGACATCCTCAAACGTATTATTTAATACGACTAGAACCGCAGACTTCTATGCAAATAGAAACTGCGGTTCATTTTTTTGCTTATATTCCCCACTTTGATTAATATATAAAAATGGATAAGCCTAAAGTAGTTGGAATAGACGCGCGTTTCTATGGAAAAGCAGGTCCAGGCCGATACACAAAAAACATCATCAAATATCTGGAACAGATAGACAAAAAAAATAACTACATTATTTTTCTCAGAAAAGACTCGTTCGAAGATTACCTGCCTCAAAATCCAAATTTTAAAAAAGTGCTGGCTGAATACGTATGGTATTCGTGGGATGAGCAAATCAGGTTTTTGTTCAAAATTTTTCAGCAACGTTTGGACCTTTTCTATGTTCCTCACTTCAATGTACCTGTCTTGTACCCCGCGAGAATCGTTACCGCCATCCCTGATATCATAATGCATACTTTCAGCACAGAAGCCGGGACAACGTTGTGGAAACCGTATTTTAAGTTTAAAAAAATTATTTATAAAATAGTATTTTGGTGGGCGGTTAGAAGATCTTTTAAAGTCATTGTTCCTACAAAAGAGGTATTCCGTGATTTTAAGTCAATCTATCCAAGCGTTCCCGATGATAAATTTGTGGTAGCAACGGAAGGTATTGATCCCGATCTGACATCGGCTAGAATGGATGACACACCCGCGGTTTTGAACAAATACGGGATAAAAAAGCCATTTTTGTTATACCTGAGCAGCATGTACGAACACAAAAACGTCCCCAGGCTTTTGGAAGCTTTCAAGATCTTAACTGAGAAATACAACTTTGCCGGCTCTCTTGTTTTGGTTGGCAAAAAGGATAAATTTTCAGAACGAATTCGAGAACTTGTAAAAGAGATGAATCTTGAAGGAAGAGTCCTCATGCCCGGTATGCAAGGCTTTGTTACTGACGAAGAAACTATAGCCTTAAGAAAAGAGGCGCTAGCTTACGTTTTCCCTGCCCTAAAAGAAGGTTTCAGCCTGACCCCGCTTGAGGCACAATACTACGGTCTTCCGTGTGCGGTTTCCGACATTCCTTGTCACCGTGAGGTATACGGTGATTCGGTCTCATATTTCGATCCGCTTGATGTAAAAGATATGGCAGAAAAAATCAACCGGGTCCTAATAGACGATAGCATTAGGCAGGAACTTATAACCAAAGGGTACGAAAGAACAAAACTTTATAGCTGGCTGCATACCGCAGAAGTCACGCTAAGTGTGTTCAATAAAGCTCTGGGTGTCAAAGACTAGGGGATACCTCGCATTCCACTATTAAAACGAAACTGATAGAATTGGCCTGTGCCAGCTAAATCACTGAAAAAAATCTCATTTGTAGGACTTGGAAATATATTTAACGCCGGGTTTGGGTTCTTCTTTCTGGCCGCCGTGGCGCGCACCCTTGATCTGGAAACTTTCGGCAAGTATGCCCTGTTATCTACGCTTCTTCTCACCATTTCAAAAATTGTGGATTTCGGCGCAAATTCGGTTTACGTTGCGAGGTCGATAAAGGAACAAAATAGCAAGTTATCCAGTACGTTGTTTACCCTCAAGGTTCTGCAATTTTTAATCTCGGTTCCCATTTCCTTAGTCAGCTTAAAATTACTAAATATTTTTGACGGGACAACCGCCTTAATATTCATTCTCGGGATTCTTGCCTACACAATGAACTATCTTTTCTACGCATACTTTCAGCGTGCGGAAAAATATGCAGAGATGGTTCTTTTGAATACAATCCCTCAATTAATTAAAGGTGTTTTTGCTTTACTTTTTTTCACAGCAATTGTTACACCCAGCTTAAATTTAGCTTTCGGAGTTTTTTCGCTAACTATTTTCGCCGGAATAGTTTTATATTTCTTTTTGCCGGAAGAGAACAAAAAGTTCATATTCAATTTCCACGGAGTCGTAGAGCTTTTCAAAGAATCCTCACCGGCAGGTATTTCTCAAATAGTTTACGAAAGTTGGGGAACCCTTAATAACGCAATCGCAAAATTTACAAAAGGTTTCGGCGACGTGGGAATTCTCTCGCTAGCCAATAAAATCTCAAATCTATTCTCTTTAGCTTCACTTTCAGTTTTTGCCGTTCTTCTACCAAAAAATGCTACGCGCAAATTAGCGGGCAAAAAATATGATTACCAGGAAACAGCATTAATAGCGGGAGCGATTATTGCCTTGGCAGCCCTAGCTATTACAGGCTCCGAGCTTTTTATTACAACTATTTTCGGTGAAAAATTCTCAGGTTCTGTAAGGCTCCTCGATATTTTAATTCTTGCAGCAGCAGTGTCAGCCATACACACGTTTATTGAAAATCTTTTCTTTGTTGAAAGTAAAACAGGGTATATTATCGCCGCAACTGTAGTAAAACTTTCCACTTACGGATTAACCGCCGTAATTCTAGTACCGAAATTGTCTTTGTATGGAATTGCCTGGTCCAACCTGGTTTCAGCAATAGCGGGGTTAATCACAGCCCTCTATTTTGTTTCACGCTTTAGGGATTTACCGCAGCCGGAACTGCGACCTGAGCATCGTATTCCTTCTGAGATATAAAGTACCAAAGTATCCAATCGCCGCGCTCCTCAATAACAATCGGCTTGTAATTAAACCCGACAACATTTTCACTGAACCTTCCCTTTTTTGTCAGAAGTATTGTCTGCTGAACGTACACCGGTATAGGAACACGGTCGTATCTATCAGCTCTAAAGTCCAGTACCTCAAACGGACCGTCGGTGTAGTACATCGCAAGTGGAATATCCATGCGGTCGATATAAACTTTAGTACTTACCCCGAAAGTCTTGTCTTTTAATACCAAAAGTTCGGACTCAGCCCCGGTAAGATCCGAAGTGTAAACCATACCACGGTAGTAAAAAAGATACGCCAGAGAAACGGCCACAATTAAAAAGATAGCTGACAGTTTGAACCAGAGCTTATCAAATTTCCTGAACCGTCCCATAAAATAATTAAGGAATTTGTCGATGAAGGAACCGACAATCAACGCGAGTGGGGGATACATCGGAATTACGTACCAGACAAGTTTGGATTTGGCAGCAGAGAAGAATAAAAATATAAACAAAGCCCAGACGAGTAGAAATACGTAAACCCTTCTTTTTTTGAATACTTTATAAATTGCTCCGGGTAGGGCAGCAAGCAAAACGATAAACCACAGACGCATGCTGACTTTCAAAACTATCAGGTACCAGAAGAAAGGTCTTCCCTTATCTTCAATGGAATTTACTGCCCTGTCCCAAACGTGATAGCCGAGATATTGGTTCAAAAATGCCATCCCGAACATTTTGTATGTGTAAATATGCCACGGCAAAGCTATCAGAGCCCAGCCTAATAACATAAATAGAAACGGTTTAAGTGCTTTTACCGACAACTGCGTTTGTTTTGCTATTAAAAGGTACAGCTCGCACAAAATTATCACCGGAAATGGAATAAGCCCCACGACACCTTTCGTCATTACCGCAAACCCTGCAAATATCCCCGGGATTAGCCAAAGAAAATTCTGTTTCTTTCCCCTGACAAAAATGTAGGAAAAGAGGGAAGCCGAGATGAAAAAAGTTGCGGTCACGTCCGTCATGGCAGAGCGTGAATAGTATAAGTATTGTGTGGTTGTTAATAGAACGAGGGCGGATAAAAAGCCGGCCGTCTTGTTAAACATTTTTTTACCGGCGAAATAAACCATCATTACGGTCAAAAACCCCATAATTGCGCTTGGAAGTCTTGCGGCCAAAGGAATTACACCCATCACCGACATGAACCCGGACATCATCCACATATATAAAGGAGGTTTCTCGTACCACACTGCCAGAGGTTTCCATTCCTGAACCAGATATTCTCCGGAACTCACCATGTTCTTGGCAATTTTGGCGTATATTGCTTCATCGTAAGGAATAAGGTGATTCTTACCGAGTCCCTGAAACATAAGTACTAGTGCCAAAACACCCAAAACCAAAGGAACGATTTTCTCTGATCTGAAAAAGTATGAAAAGACAATATTCCGGCCGAATTTTTCGTAAATTGTTCCCGCACCCCACGCGGCAATAAAAGAAAATATGAGCCAGAAAAATTCCGAATTATACGAATAAAAAATTCCCGCAGTAAGCCATCCGATAATTGTTGAAAAGAATACCGTGCTAATTAAAAATTCTTTCTTTTTTTCTAATTTCAAAGCTCCGTAAAGTAATGCGGCAAGTATGGAGAAGGCGAATATGGTGAATGTCGTTAATCCTAAGAGGCCTGTTTCAGCCATAAGCTCGCCCCAGATAGTATGCGCCGGAACTCTTGTGTTTAAAGCGGCGGGGTCGCGGCTAAAATACGTAGGAGCTATTTTCGTGCTGCTAAAATGCTCAAAAAACGACCCATACCCTCCCCCGAGCAAAGGGTACTTCTCAAATATCTGCGTTGCTCCGGTCAAAAGCATAAAGTGCGAGTCAAAGGAATCCATTCTGTAATGGAAATATTGCTTGATACGGGCTCTGAAAGGGCTTGATTTGATGCTGTATTCCCTTAAAAAAGGCACCGAGAGCACCGCAAGTGCTATAAAAAGGTATAAAACGCCCTTTGACCCAATCTTCCTGAAAAGAAGCGTAGAAATGAAGACCAGGAAGGTAATCCCTGCCATAATCCACGCCGTGCGGCTGTTGGTAAGTAAAAGCGCCGCGAGCATTGAGATAAACATCAGAACATCAACTGCCCTACACTTTAGACTTTTGCCGGTAATTATTAAAACTCCTAATAAAGGCAGCAAAGCCGACAATAAAGCTCCGTAATGATTCACATCCCAAAAAGTTGCGCCGACACGTGGCAAGTTTCCCGGAATGTTCCACAACGCCCCGATTATTACACCTTTAGTTTGATACAGCCAAAACTGGAACCAGCCGAAACAAGTCAGTACGAACGCTGTGTAAATATAAAAACGCAAGTATTTAATTATCTGGTGGGGACGATTCTTGTAAGTAAAGTAAACCAGCAGGAAAGCCGCGACCGACGTCGTAAAAAATCCCAGCAAAAAAATGGAGGATTGGATATTTTTCGAGTTTATAATTGAAATCAGGCGTACTACCCAAAGAAGGACGATTGAAATTACAACCGGATCTTTCACTTTTTGGAACAATGCGGAAAAGTTTCTTTCTTTTATTAGCCACATTACAGAACGTGTTAAAACTGCGGCAAGAAGGGCGAGCATGAACGCGCGGATTGGCATCAAGTCCCATCTATAAAAGCTAAAAAGTTCTTTGTGAAGAAGAACGGACAGTAGGATAAGCACGTACACTGCAAAATCCAGGTTACGGAGTATAAGTACGTATGAAAGAATACAAATTGTTGCTATTACTGCGATTTCTGCCATTTGTTTAGGACTTCCTGATAAACCTCAAGCGTTTTAGCCGCGGCTTTTTCCCAAGTATATTCTTTCCTCATTTGCACTTCAATTTGAGGCCTCGGAGCCTTTAGCTGAGCTTTTACCGCTCCGGCTATAGAGTCAACACTGCCCGGGTCGCAATACGAAGCATACTCTTTAAGGTATTCTTTGGCCCTTTCACCTGCGGCCACTGCGTTCGCCCCGCAAAAAAGTGCTTCCAGACTGGTCAAACCTGTCGTTTCGAACCAGCTCGCGCTCACACCTACCTTGGCGTTTCTGTAATAATCCGGCATCTCCTGATAAGGTACTTTCTCTACATGATGGATCCACGGACATGCAGCTTTTTTGTCGTTAAACATTTTTCCATACTCGAAATGTTTTAATCCGGTCGAAACGCCTATAAGAACTAACTGTAAATCTTCACCAGTCTCGTTACGCAGTTTCTCGACGGCAGAAATTACATTCAATTGATTTTTTCTGGGTTCAATACGGCCCACGCAAATAATGTAATCACTCAGGTTGAGAGGATTTCTTTTTTGAGCCCCGGCGTCCTGTTCAATAAAATTTCTGCTTACACCATTCGGGACTTTTACCGCATCAATTTTCACTCCGAATGTTTCTTCCAGATCTTTTGTCTCCAGGTCCGTCTGCACCAAAACCTTTTCTGACATTTCCAAAACTTCTTTCTGCATTTTTTGAAATCCGTGAGTAATACTCACAAGTGTAGGTTTAATTTTTTTAGGGTCGGTTAATGATCTGTAAACATTTTTAAAAGTGTCGCGGTGAAACTGATTGCTGAAAAGAATCTTGGAGAGTCTGCGGAAGTCGAACACGTATTCGTCGTCGAATCTTTTCACTTCCTTTATGCTGTGGTGAATAGGCGACAAGATTATGGGTTTTTCAGCCTCATGAGCTTTTTGGGCATATAAATATGTTTCCGGTGTCCAGTCCAGTTGAAATAAGTGGATAATGTCGTAGTTCCGGGGAATAAAGTCCTCGTCGGTTTTGATTTCAACGTCTGCACCGAGAGCTCTCAACTCACGCGCCGTGTTTTCAATCTGAACTTTGTCTCCCCCACCATGTTCCATTAAGTGATACCTTCCAAGCATTAATATTTTCATTTTTTCTTCATCAGCCCTTCATAAAGTGAAACATAGCTGTCTGTAAACGACTCAATGCTAAACATTTCGGAAACTCTTTTATTCCCCTGCAGGTGAGGACCCTGTTCGTTGTTAACATATTTTTCGTACGCTTCAATCATTTTTTCCGAAAGATCGGAAGAATCCCCGGCGCGAAAATATGTGACCGTATCGGCGGCCACTTCTTTTAACACTTCAAGATCAGAACAAATAACAGGAAGACCTGAATACATAGCTTCAATTAATACCAGCCCGAAACCTTCGGCCAGTGTCGGAAATACAAAAAAATCAAAAGCTGAGTAAAATTTCACTTTATCTTCATCTGCAAATTCCCCGGTGAATATAACTTTGTCTGAAACACCCTTTGTTACTGCCAATTGCCTGATTTCACTTTCAAGCTCCCCTCCTCCGGCAATAAACAAGACAAAATCTTTGGAATGATACATGTCGGTTCCGAGAAATTTCTTGTAAGCCTCGAGCAGAACATCATGGCCTTTTTCCCGTGATATTCTTCCGACATTTCCGAATACAAATGCGTTCATATTTATCCCGTACTTCTTTCGTATCTCCTCTTCGTAACCGCTTTTTGTTATTGGCGAGATGGTTAGCTTGGCCGTATCCAGGCCGTTAGGTATCACTACTATCTTGTCCTTATTAATACCTTCTTTGACTTTCACGTTCTTTTTCGACGGGGTAAGGGCGATCTCTGCGTCCGAGAAACGGTTAACGATAAAACTATAAAAAAGGGCGTCGACCTTACGTTTGGTGGGGTTTATCTTCCACTCTGAAATCGGCGTGTGCACGTGTGTAATTTTTACCGGAGTATGAGCGGCTCTTGCAGCGGTAAGCGCGTTGGCCACGGCTTTTAGTTCGTGCGCGTGAACAACATCTATCTCTTTTTCTTTTAAAAATGCGGTGAGTTCCTCGATATAAGCGCGGTCAAAATCTGAAGAAATACTTTTTCTAAAAACCCGGGCTCCTGCTTCTTCATAAATATCAGCGGGTATTCCGACAGGGCACCAGACAAAAACTTCATTTCCTACACTTAACATTCCTTTAATAAGGTCTAAAACGTGCTGCTCCATGCCTCCCTGTTTTGATGAGTTGTGTATGTATAGAATTTTCATTTTTTGAGTAAGTCGCCTATGATCCTCAGCATTCTTTCGACCTTTCCATCCCAGTCGTTACTTTTTGCAACTTTTTGTCTGGCCATTCTTCTTTCAAGGCTGTCGTCTTCCAGAGCTTTTCTCACAAACTGAGAAAATTCGTTGTAGCTTTTTGCAATGTAACAAACATCCGCGAACGGGGCGTACGCCGGAAGATCGGTAACAATCGTCGGAAGTCCTGCGGCTAGCCCCTCATGAAATTTTACGGGGAAACACCCGCCAACCGTGTAATCATTAAGTCTGTAAGGGATTATGGTCGCGTCAAAAGCGGCAACGTAATTATGTATTTCGGAAAACGGCTTGGTGCCTAGATAGTGGAGGTTCGGCAGTCCGCCTAATCCCAACTCCTCCAAAGAACCTTCTCTGTCCTTCAAAGCAATCGGTCCGATAATTACAAAAGAATATTTCGGGTAGTCCGTCACAATCTTTTTCATAAGCTCCCTGTCGAACTTATAATTATCGACCGCCCCGTAAAATCCTACGATCGGGTGCGGAATGGATTTTATGTCTTCGGGATAGTTTCTTATGCGTGCTTTAATATCAAAAAACTTAGGGTAGTCACCGACGTTGGGCGTGAAATAAACATTAGAATTAAATTTCTTAAGTTTTTCGACTAGTCCCGGCGCTGTTGAAAACACAACATTGGCTCTCATCGCAAGACCCTGTTCTTTTTTATTTATCGCATCTTTTTTCTCCGGAGTGCTGTATTTGGGGAAACCCGCGTAATTGTCCACGCAATCGTAAACTAAAAAGTCATGTTCAATGTATTTTAGATATTGGTCAAGTCCTGCGATCTCAACGTGATAGATCCAAAGAATTGTGTTGCGGTCGGGGTTAAAAAATTTCTTCGTAGCATTTTGAATAGCTTTTGCATGAAGCTCGGCATGTTTTTCATGAGCGGGAGAAAAATCCAAAGGAGAAAATACGAGTACGTTTCCCATCTTCTGTGTTTTCGTAAGAAGTTTCAGCGGGCTCCATTTTCCCTGTAAAATCTGGCGCATAAACAAGCGTCCGGTGTTAATAGGAGGGTCGACAAACAATACATTGTGTCCCAGCTTCTCGAGCCTTGTCATGACATGCTTTTTATTCGTCCAAAGTGGATAGTCCCAAAGTTGGTTCGAAAGACAGATTATGTTGTATTTTTCACCTTGCAGATGCATATCCGGATTCCGCACAATATCCTATCATTATTAGATAATTCAGTCTAACGGGCGTTGAAGTCATTTTATCCTCTTTTGTTCCGACTATAAACACTTTGGACACGCCGAAACCAGTAAACCAAGTTTTACCAGCACCCGCCTGACATCAAATAAAAACTGGGAGTCCTTAATTGACCATAACCACGAGGTATTTTCGTAACCGAGGTCGTAAGCGGCGTGCCAGATTCCGTCAAAAAAGAAAAGTCCGTAAATCTCTATGAAAACCGACAGTCCGAAAAGAATGAAAAATATTTTCTTGGTCTTTTCAAAGGCCGCAGAATTAATGTAGGGGATTAATAAAAATATAAAATATGGGAGAACATCGCTCGACATTCTGTACCCGAACGACCAGCCTCCATACCAATGCTTCCATAAACTTATAACAAGTGTGTGCAGGAGGATGATAACTGCAAATATCTTATATAACCCGGCCTTTTCAATTTTACCTTTTACTGCCAGATACAAACCGTAGAAAGAAAAGATTAGGACCGGAGAGAAAATTAGTATTCCTTTACTCGGCGAAAGCCAAACTCCCAAAAAGCTTATTGGAAACGGCGAAAGCCACGAACGGAACAGCTGGTCCGAGTATCCCTGGTTTTGAATATCGTAATAGTAAACGGAGTTGTACCAGAGGAAGAACGAAGCAGCTATAACCAAACCCGAAGTAAAGGTAACAGCCGACTTAAACAAATTGTCGGTTTTATGAAGATTAGTAAAAACTAAATAAAGTTCAATTAATAAAATGGGAAGGCCGGCGGTTGGTCTGGATAAAAACGCGAACCCGAAAAAGAGACCTGACAGTAACATATTTAAATAAGCACTTTGGTTCTTCTGGTGCTTGAGGAAAAAGTAGATTCCCAAAATAGAAAGCAGCTGTAAGGTACCGTGCTGCCACATCGCCTGAGAAAGCATCGCAAAGTTAACGGTGGCGAATAAATAAACCGCCGTGAGAATTGTGGACTTTTTTTCTTCCAGTCCGAATCCTTCGCGCAGAGTTTTGAATAGAAACAATCCGGCCAAGGCCATGACCAGAGCACCTGATAAATGATTTAACAACGCAAGGTTATCCCAAGTTATAGGCATGTTGAAAATCAGGGGCAACACAAAAACCGGAACCGACAGGATAGAAGTAATAATTGGAAACGCCGTAATATAATGCCCGCCAACTTTTCTTAAATAAAAGGGCGTCAAATCTTTTTGAAAATCCTTATCGTCCGGGTGAGGATAACGGTCACGCATCATCACATAATATTTATCCAGGTAAAGCGTGCGGTCTTTAATAATTGAAACAGTTGTGAAAATAGAAGGCACCGTATCTTCGCTTTGAATGATCAGAGAATTAATGTTACGGAAGCCGGGGATTATAAATGGAACAAAAAATACCGCGAGAGAAATTAAAAATACTTTAAGCTGAGACATCGTAGTCTTATTATATAGCAGGAAAATAGTAAAGATATGGGGCTAAAAGAATGGATAAACTTTTAGCCCCTGGTGCCGAGGAAAGGAAATATAGGGAGGAACCCCGGCGAAGAAAGCAAACTAAAATCCGGGAAGTTTTGGTTGTACTTTCCGCTGGTTCTGCTGCTTCTTAAAATTCGCTTTGGTAATGCAGTGACCATCCAAGTGCCGGCGGAGTTCCTGAAGTGAAAGAGTTCCCGGAAGTCTTTCACGACAATTAGGACAAAATTCTACTACTACTCCGTATTCGTCCATTTCTTTCTCTCCAGTCTGATTAGGATATTTGAATAGTATCACAACGCCTTGCGCTGTTCAAACTATGGGTTTGTGCCCAGAATAAGGGATAATTCGGTGTCCGCAATCTTATCCCAACTGTACTTTTTGACAAATTCTTTGGCTTTTTGGGCCATTTTTGCCCTTTCAGCGTCGTTTTCCAGTAGGCGGGTAACTTTGTCCAATAAGTCCTTTTTATCGCCTGTTTTGGCGTATATCACGTTGTCTTCCCAAACTGCCATTAATTCCTTCAAATCGTAACAAACAACCGGAATACCCACAGCCATAGCCTCGCCGATAACAATCGCCCAATTCTCCTCATATGAAGGTAATATGAAGATTTTGGACTGCGCTAGGAGCTTGAATTTTCTGGCCGGGTCGTAAATAACGCCCGCGAGCTCGATATTACGCTCTAAACCCATCTCTGAAGTCATTTTGCGTGCCTCTCCCCCGTCTATTCCTTCCCCGATAATTAGTAAGTTAGCTTCAGGCTTACTTTTAACAAGCTCCGCCCACATTTCTACCAGGTCAAAAATTCCTTTAGTCCGTTGTAACCGTTTCATAAACACAGCGTCATATTTCTTTTCACCGCTGCCCGATACAGAAGAATTTATTTCTTCAAGATTGACGCCGCACAAAACAAAATGCGCCGGGCGTCTGTTAAATATAGACCGTCTAAGATCCTGCAAAGTATCCTCGGAAACAGGAAGTAAGACATCGGCGTTTATATTTGCGAAAAATAAACCGAGTCTCTCGCTGATTAAAAACATAAGAGAGTAAAGAAAGTTAGAGTTTCTTCTTTGCCAAAAAAGTATGGGAGGCAACCAGTGAGTAGCCACTCCAAATCTTATTTTCGACGGGTGGAATAGTTTTAGAAAAAATCCGGGCAAAACATCGTAAACCTGTTCGCTGCCCGAGTACACAATTCCTTCTTTAAAAGAAGATAGAAGTCCGGATAAGTGGAAAAGCATTTTGAAAAACCTTAACGTTATTTCCAACCTACCGACACCGGTACCATTGGAAATGTTATGTAAAATTACCGGCAAGCCCATCCTCTCACACAATATTTTTCCGCCCTTCCCCGACATCAGGTGTATTTCATATCCTTTTTTCCTCCAACATTTCGCAAGTTCAATAAATCTGCTTTCTCCTCCGGTAACTCCGGGCTCATCTCCGACTATAGAATTTGCAACGATAAGTATTTTCATTTTTCGACAACTGCTTTCAGAATAAGCGATCTTCCCAGTGCCGGAAACAGTCTTGCAAGAAACGAGGAGGAAATGGAACCGGAAAAATTCACAACATCAGACGTTCTTACAGAAATACTAAATCCGTGCAGCTTTAAAAAATCCCGCAGCAGGTCATAAGTAAAATACCTCAGATGTCCCGCAGCAACTTCTCCGGGGTGTGTGTACGATGCTTCGAAAAACGGATTTCTTCCCAGGAATAATAACGCTCTCCTGGCTAACGATGCTGTGTTGGGGGTAGTAAGAACCAAAAAACCGTCCTTTTTTAAAATTCTTTTGAGCTCTTCGATAAAACCATCGGTATTCACAAGGTGCTCTATAACCTCTCCGGCGAATACAACATCAAACATACTATCTACGTAAGGTAACTTTTCTTCGATGTTTACTTTTGCAAATTGAATTCCTGCTCCGGTAAATTCACCTGCAAATGCGTCTGTTGCATCAGCTGCCCAAACTTCGTTTCCCAACTCTTTTATTTTTTTACTTATTTTTCCGTTATAGGCTCCGATGTCCAATACTTTTTTATTTTTGCCGATCAGTTCTAAGGCTGTAGCAATTCTTATATTTTCGGGTTTTGAAATTCCCGCCCAACGCGCATCGGAATATTTCATTTCGGAAAAAGTTCCTGAGTTCATTTTTTTACTCCTTTTAATGCCACGGCCATTGTTGATTTAGTCAATGCAAATTTTTTGTCGTTAAAACTGTCTACCCTCTTTAGAAAGTTGAACCCTGTATTTAGTATAAAAGAAGAAAGGCTTCGGTGTTTTTCAGGCTCTCCTCTCCACTCGAATTTTTCCATCGCTCTTTTAACGTCTTCGGGAACGGGTAGTTTTGTGTACAGGTTTTTACCCAGCCAAAGAATTAAATGATTAAAGGGGACGCCGAAGTGAGTTAAAACCCTCAAATCTTCCGTTAAAAAACCCGCGTTTTCAGCCAAACCCCGCAACTCCGAAGGAAGGTACAGGCGCTTGTGGTCCTTTGCCCAAATCCCGCCCCAAAAACCGCTCATGGGGCTGAAGTGCCCCAATCCAAGGCTTTCGCGGACCTTATTCAGCGGATCCCATAATAAAGGATAGTTTTTGTTGGGCACTGTTATAGCAATGACGCCGCCCGGCTTTAAAACACGGTAAAGTTCTTTTATTGCGGTCTTATCATCATCTATGTGCTCCAATACTTCGGTACAAACAATTTTATCGAAAGAGCTATCGGGAAACCTTAATTTTGTTATGTCCCCCTGCTCGAGAGTGACATTGCTTCTTCCGTCCAGCCATTTGTGGGCGAGGGCAAGAATTTCCGGATCAAAGTCGACAGCAGTGATTTTGCAATCGTACAAATTGTCTAAAACCATAGAATAAAATCCTTCTCCGCACCCCATATCCAGAATGTTATCTCCCGGCTGTATGTCTGAATAATCAAGCATGGTTATAACACGGCGTTTAAAATTTAAATCTCCGGTCTTTGATAAAATCTTCTGAAGTTTAGTGTCTATTTCTTTATTCATCTTCTTTGTAGGCGTCAGTTATTATTTTGGCATTAGAAAATCCAAGATATTTCAACGCGTACTCTCTACAATTCTTAATACTATCTTCATCTTTAGGATGGGAAAGTAAACCCTGCAAAGTATTTATTAAAATTTCTTCATTTATAACTGCAGGCATGTAATGAGCTACCTCTTTAGTTAAAAAAGTCGGAGGCGAACCGCGCTCGGGTATTACAGGCACAGTACCTGACGCAACGGATTCACAAAGAGTTATTGAGTAACCCTCGTCGTACAAGTAAGGTGAAACGAAGTAATCTGCGAGGGAATAGAGGTCCAGCATGGTTGAGCACTGTTTGGGGTCACTTTGGTTCAATATTCCCATATACTCTACATTTGCACTTTTTGAAACTAGAGAATCTACTTCATGCTGAAGCTGACCCGCCCCTACCAGATAAAAATTCGCCTCTTTTATTTTTTCAGCAGCCTTTAAATATAGAAGGACACCTTTTTTCTCTATAAATCTTGAAATCATTAAGAAATTTATTTTCTTGTCCGAAGTTATAGAAAGTTTTTGACGGTCGCGTGGTTTGAATACATCGGTGTCTACCCAATTTCTGAATGCCTCAATCTTTCTTGCGGGCAACCCGATTTTAATTAACTCCTGCTTAGAAACCTCAGACACCGCGAGAATTTTGTCGTAAAAAAATAATATCCCCGCCACTAATAATTTCAGTAAACGTTTTCTGTTCTCAAACGAATATATGGCGTGCGTGCTTACAACCATTCTTTTGTTGACGAATAATTTACAAAACAATCCGATAGTCGCGGCAACCAATCCGTGGGCGTGAATAACATCTATGTGCTTATGATTTACCATATAAAAAAGCATGGATTTGATAAAAAGGCCGGGGAATACATAGGTGAATACCAAAGGAAATTTTGTCTCAAGCTGCTCGAATAAACCAGTGCCAAACCACTGCAAACGGTGAACTTCGAAATTTTCGCCATATTCTCTTCTTGCACCCTTTGTTTTTGACGCAAGAGGCTGATAAGTGAGCACAATGGAGTAATAATCATTCTTCCCCAGGTATTCTATTAAACGGTCAAGATGGGTTTCAACTCCTCCGATATTAGGTCTAAAAAACGGACAGATTATAAGTACGTTTTTTTTCTTCTTTTTAAGCGTTTCTTTTTGCTCCGGTTCCACTGAGGAAATTATACATTAGGGCGCAATGGGTGATTTTTAAACACCCGTGATATATTTTAAACACGATGATAAATTTCAGCGATGGCGTGGAAGCCAAAATCGAAAATTATTTAAAGGACGCATACAAAAATGTGGCAGCCGGAGAAAAGCAGTTTGAAAGTTTTGTAAAATCAGCGCTTTCCGAAAATAACTCGGTTACGCAGATAAAATGGTTGAGGGACAACGTGGGTTTAAAGAAGGAGCACGCTGTGCTTGACTACGGATCGGGAACGGCAAATCTGGTTGTTACCGGGAATATTGATGGCTACAAGTTCCGGGGATTCGAAGTAGATGAAAGACTTTACGATATCGGAAGAACGCTTTGTGCTGGTAACGGTGTGGACCCGGACTCTATTTCATTTGAAACCCACGGGATGCTGCCTTACGAAGATAATACTTTCGACTTAGTATCTTCGTTTTTTGTGTATGAACATGTGATGGATACTAGAACATATTTGGAACAGGGAGTTAGAGTGTTAAAAAAAGGCGGAAAGTTTGTAATCTTCACATGCAATTATCAACTGATGTATGAATTCCATTACGGCTTGTTTCTTCCCTTGTTCAGCAAAGTATTCACTAAATTTATTCTGAGAGTATTGGGAAGAAACCCGGAGTTTATTGACGGGATAAATATGGTTACTCCGGATAAGTTTTTAAAAAATATTGGAGAATTACACGGAGTGGATATTAAAACCGACAATATCGGAATAAGAGAGTATGTTCCGAATCTTACTAATAAAGAGCAACACGGGGGTTTATTTATTAGAGTTGCCTCCGTTTTGCAAACGCTCGGGTTGCTGAGTTTTTTAGCCAAACTGGGATTTTATAACCCGCTGATTTACGTTATTACGAAAAACTAGAGTTACCTCTGTATCACTTCTATTCCCTGATCGGTCCAGATTATGAAGGGATTGTTAAGAACGCCCATTTTCATGAGCTCGTTGATAGGGGCGCTTAGATCAAAACCTTCTTCGGTTGTTTTTACGTCGATGGGAAATTCTTTTTCTACATCGGCTGAGTATGAGGTGATAAATTTTGCAGTTCCGGGTGTTTGATACAGGATTGAGTATTTATTTTCGTTTAGTATGTCTTTGTTGAGGAATGTTAGGGGGATTTCGGTGTCTCCGGTCACCAACTTTACCTCTAAAAAAATACTAGGTTCTGTACCCACAACCCTCGCAATAACAAAATTTTCATGCAGCGGAGGCATACCTAAAGGTACTTCGAATATTTTTGTACCGTCACTACTTGAACAGCCGGGGAATTTAAGAATCTCGATCGATTCCGTAATTATTGCATTTTGTTCAGCCTCGTCACGTCCCAAACTGTAGATTTCCAAATTTATTGTTGCGGGTTCTGGGTTCGCGGTACAGATTATTGCCAACTCTATTCTCGGCGCCTGCTGGCCTGCAAAGTCTGCAAAACTGAATATTGTAGAGAACGAGTTACTCTGGATGAGGGGTAGTATTCCTGGATTTCTTAACAAAATTTCAATCGTAGGCTCGATTTTGCCAGAAATAATAGCGAAATTTCCACTATCTTCGAACGCACTTAATGGACGATTGATAATCTTCTGAGCCCCCTGATTATACGTCAAGTAACCGTCGGCAAATACTTTAGAAATACCATTGTAAAAATGAGGGCGAAATAGAACGTTTTTCCCCCATTTCTTGCTATATGGAAATAGTACTATCTCCTTATTTAGCCCTATCAAAGGTTCATGAGAATATTTTATCGGCGTACCGTTTAAATAAATCGGGTAAGTAATGTTAAGGGTAAGGGTTAAAACCATAGACGCAATTATTATGCTTCCTTCTTTTTTGTTGAACAACGTGACAAGAACTATTTTTCTATTTCTCATATATACCAGAGAAAGCATTAAGAAAGACAAGCTCCCTATCAAAAAACTGATCATGTTTTCAACCTCCACGAAGGCTAGCAGGGCGGTGGTAACCCACATTACTGCAACCACTGCCCACTTGATAAAATCATTTTTTAGACTAAATGCCCTAAATTTATTAACGGAATTTCCGATAATTGAAATAAAACTCGGAAGAGTTACTAAAACTGCAAATATCCCTAAAATATAGTTGTAACCCAGAAAACCTAGCTTAAAGATATTCTTCGACATTACAACTTGAGGAAAATTTGTCGGGTTTAGTGTGTTTAATATATAGCTAGCTGCATACCCAGAGTCACCCATTAATGCCCCCCTTACGCCCAATGCGTAGATAATAGGTATATAAAGTGTCGAGATAATAAAAAATATAAAAATAATAACGTCAAAGTTTTTTCTAATAAAATTAAGGGGGCGGCGGTACACCACTACGAAGAGTTCTTTTGTAAAATTGCTTCTCGATCTTGAACCTAAAAGAACTAACAACCTCCCAGCTAGAAGCACAACAGTTAATAATGCAAACGCATAAATAGAACCCTCTAGTATTGAAGAATTTCTAAGTTTGTCTACAGTATCAAATACTGGCGTTTTTGATAAAGCGCCGCCACGCTCCAGAGTTACTTTATCCGCATCAGCCAATGCTTTAAAATAATTACCAAGTTTTAAGCGGTACTCTGGAGTGACAAGAAGAATCTCCGGAACAACATAATAAGTAACTCCTCCGACAACAACCGGCCTAATTACCTCACCCAATATATTGGATGTAATAGATTCATCGGGCTTTAACAAAGAAAAATTTATGTCTCTCAACGTGGTATAAGTGCATGGCGCAGGTAGCGCGGAGTTTAACAAATCGTCAGTGTCACATATTAATATGATATTGCGATATGAGAACCCCGGAGAAAGTTTTTGCGAAGATAGCAGAAGAAGATAGCTGTCAGCACCAATAGTATTAACATTCTCTGGGGGCTCTACAACATAATTAATCCCGGCAGTATCTTCCTGAGTCTCAATTGTATCGATGGTAAGATTCCAAGACCTGAACAGCTCTTTGTAGTAGTCTACGGAGTTGCTTGCCATTGTACCGGAACTCAAAAATGCAATTCCCAAAAGAGCAAAAAATAGTGTAAATTTCGTAATACTTTTATTCATCTACAATCCTATCGTAAAACACATCTTTAAACGCTCCTAGAGCTAAGCATAGGTACACGAGCGTGGCAAAAAACTCAGCAATTTTATTAATTCCGAGAACGTGAAATAAAATGCAAGAAACAAATAAAATTATGGCAAGAATATAAATGTGTTTTCGCTGAGACAGGAACCCATAAAAAAAAGCCCACAAACCTGCGAACGTCAGTGCTGCATATATAACACCAATAATACCGGATTTAATCATTACAAGTAAAAAAATTACTATTAATAAAAGGGGCGGTAATGTGGTACTAAACTTTTTCGCGCCAACGACACGCACAAAGAAAGTATCTATCGGAAGAAACAGTAAGATAAAGAAGACTAAATAAAGTATGTAAATAAGCGCGTTAAACGACATCATAGGTATGTTATCACAAGTTGAAGACGCCTCTGGTCATTCAACTTCCGTTCCAAATATTATTACACCGCCCTGAGAATACAAAGGGACACCTAAATGAGCGATAAAGAATCTGTATATATCCTCCCTCGAACTGATCCCCGGGTTTATCTCCTTAATACTTTCTAAAGAATCGTCGGAAATTTTATTAGAATAATAAATAAGATACTTTGGTCTGTTATTTAAAAACTCCTTTAGCCCTTCGTCTGAAATCAGACCACGTGAAAAGACATTGGTTTCGAAACCTGTCTCAAAATTTACTAAGTCCACTGGATTCATCAATATATCCTCGTGGGATAATATCCAAAATATCGAGTAGAAGTCACCTTTAGGATACACCGCATAAGAAACACTGGTGGGAAATTTTTCCTTCACAAACGCAATTTCGCTGGGCGGTTTATTTATATTTATAACTGGAATTTTTACCGTGAAAATAACAAAGTTTATAGCTATAAACAAGACAATGAAGAGAGTCTTTTGCCATGTTTTTCCCGCCAAACTATATAAGTCCTGGACTAAGAATGAGTTGACTACCAGAATACAAAGGTATATTAATACCGACCACCTAACCAGTGTCCTGAACACCGGTACTAAGTAATATAAGATATACGTAGGCGTGTAAATTTCTACACCGTTTACCGTAAACGATGGAGGTCCGGATATTAAAAGTATGCAAAGGATTAAAAAAAGACTGCGATAGATTGTAACCCTGTTAGCATAAACAGAATTGAATAATCCAAATTCCTTGTGTTTAAATTTTCTCATCAGTAAAAGCCACACAACTAGTGCGGCTCCGAAAATAAAATGCCAACCTAAGTAACTTCCAGCCATCTCTTGCTCTGTATAGTCGTCTGCAAGATAATATTTCGTGATTTCGATTTTCTTATGTACGTCTTCAGACAACTTTCCAAAAAATAGGGACTCCTTAGGGGGAATAAAGAAATACCACGGTCTAAAAGACAGGTTATACCAGTCTTCTACAGGCCTGAACACAACTTGCTTTTTTACAACAATCTCAGCATTCTGTACATCTTCGTAGTTTCCAAACAATGGAGTATTTACAAGGAACTGTTTCCCATAGACCGCTAAAAGCAAAGTCAAGATTGGGAGAACCAAGCAGATGGAATTGATGATAAATGATCTTACTGCGCGTTTGTATTCAACCCCAGCCAACATAATATTGAAGGCATTTAATAGAAGCGACACTATTAATGCAAAGAAACCGTAGTAATTGCTTATCATGAAAGAGGTGGCTACGAACAACCCGATCACAAGGGGTTTTGTGGCGCGCATGTAGAGAAAAAATGTAGCAGGAATAATAAATGTCATGTATAAAGCTGGCGTAACGGACTCTACCCTGTATATAAAATATATTGATGCGGAGTACAGCAAAGAAAATATTACTTGTAGGCTTCGGTGAATATTAAGTTTTCTGAACAACAAGTAACAAGCCGCAAAAGCTAAGAAGAATGCAACAATTACCAACATATTATTTATGCAAACCGGATGCATGTATCTGTGCAAGAGACTGAATATAGTTTGAATTACAAAATCCGCATTTTTATCGGAAAGGTATATGTCGTCAGCGGGTCTAATTAAATTTGAGAAATACTTAAAATGGTATGCCAGAGTGTGGGCACTGTCGTTATACTGAAAGATAATGAACTGACAAACTTTATACATTTGGTATTTTTGCGTTTTATCCTTTTTTTAATAATTTTCCTTGAACAAGCTTTTCTCTAATAGAATATGAAATTAAAGCTATGAAAACGCCCGCCCAGACTACTAAACCCACGTAAAGATATGACTGAGATCTATAGTAAAGTATAAGGTTAATATCGGTTCCCCCACTTTCATTGGTACTAATACAATCCTGGCACGTATCTTTTAATTGTAGAGGGTCAATTATCCACCCGTTAGCATACTCATTCGCCACGAAGTGAGTATCGTTGAGAGTAGGTTTAGTGAACGCATACGTTAAATCGCGGGCATCAAAAAAATCGTTTGTAGAAATTGTGCCACTGTCGTAAGACTTTTTATCAGGAAATAAGAGCCAATCCTTGTCGTAATTTTTCAAAAAAACAAGTTCGGACTCATAATTCAGATTTTTTATTTGTATTTTGTATTTCAATGGTCCGATTTTATGAAATTCAATTACACCAAAATTTAAATATAGTAACGGCTTGGTACATTCTTCACGTAAGCTGTATAAAGATATAGCCCCGTTCTCAGTCTCAAAAGTATGAGCCTCCGAGATATCGTAATTTCTACTCAGTAAATCCTTGTATAACGAAGTAGGGATATCAGATTCTACATCTTCCCTTACAGCTATGTGGGTAACGCCCAAATCCCGCGCGTCACTGCAAATAGACGTTCCAGAGGTTATGATGTCCTTATACAAATTTTCTCCAATACCACGGTAAGGAAGATTCGGTCCAATACCTTTTCTTAACGGCGACAATATGGAGTATCCCCAAACATTAGGTAAAAAGTCAGTTCCCAAATAATTGTTCAGTGCTGCATTAAACTTGTATTTACTCCCATTATTGGGAGCAGGGATCATAAAAATATTGCCTACGGTATCCCCATCTAAATAAGCTTTAGACTCAAAATAGTATTTTGGTATGTTTAAACCTTCCCATAACGGTCTGTACATAACAAAAGAGTAAGCTGAAAGTACTAACGCAAAAAGGTAAATCATGTTCGTGGCCAAGCTAAATAGTCTGCTTTTACTTGACATAATTAGTGCGCCCAAGTAACTCAGAGTCACGGTGCTAAAAACAAAAACACCATAATACTTAGAAATAGGTCTTCTAAAAACTTTAAACCCAAAAACGTTATCATAAAACCAGTTAAACATTGCCGGAAGTGGGTAATTGGTACCTTTAGAAATGTATATGGAAATTATTAAAAGGGATAAAAATAAAATTAAATATTTACCTCGTTTTGCAATTAAGCCAATTAATGAAAAAATTATTAAGATTGGAAAAATTGTTAGATACGCAAATGAAACATAGTTTCGTGACTCCCCCACAGAATTGATTTGTCCTGACAAAATACTCAAGATAGACGCATTTTTCGACGCCACCTCTAACCCGGAAGTAAGGCTAGTCAAATCGTTCAAGTTGGCATAAATGGGTAGTATTGGCAAAAACGATAATATCCACCAACTGTTGGATAAAAAAAGTAGCAAAAAAACTAAAAACATTTTACTCACAAACTGTCGTATATCTTTTCTAAAAATTGCTGAGAATATTATCCCATATAGAAAAATTGTTATTAGGTTAACGTAGAAAACTCCCACATTAGAAAAAGATGGTGATGTTAGCGTAAAAATGCAAAACAACGCAAAAACATCTTTATACACAACCTTTCTGTCTTCTAAAACCTTATCGACTAACATAATAATTGCTGGTAACAAAGAGTAATTTATCAAGGCGTCAACGTGACCAGGAGAAATTAGCGACAAAAAAAATGGGGATGTGGCATAAAGTACGCAGCTTCCTACTAATATAAAACTATCGCCGGAACTTCTTTTGTTAAGTTTGAATCCTAGGTATCTTAACAGTGAGAACAAGCTAATCTGTGAAACAAATACAAGGATTGAAATATAAATGGCCGCACTCAAAGGACCATTAAGTCCTACTGCACTAAATGCAAGAAAAAGTAGACCTTTAGGAAATAAGGATGCTACCGAGAAAGATGAGTACCACCCATTATAAGTATTTATATCGTATACAGAAAATTGAGAGAAAAATGATCGCTTGACGTCGAAGAATGTTACAAAGTCCCCCCTACCCACAATATCGTACTTCAGTTGACTTTGAAACCAGAGTAGGGGCGCTAATGCAACAACTAAAAATATCGTATACCTGATTATTAAACTTTTGTTTCTGCGGCAAAATAACAATAACATTTTTTGATAATGACCTATCATATCCCCGCTGCTACTTTCTACATGTAATATACAGACCACGAGAGAATGCGGGGCCTAGCAACCGGTAAAGTACCTCTTCGAGCACCACATAGAGTCTAAGAAGCTTCTCGTTACTAGTCACGTAATACATAATATCTGGCATTTTGAAGCCCCTTTCTATATGTACGTCTCTAAAACCCAGGTCTTTCAAAACTGATCTTATACCCTTAATAGTGGTACCGTGCATTGGTAGTTTCCCTCTAGAAAAATAGTTTAGTGAGCACCTGTTAGGAAGGGTAAATACTAACGTACCGTCTTTGCTTAACACTCTGTATATATCCCCCAGTATCCATTTCCAATTGCTATTATACTTAAGCACTCTTATGCAGCTTATAAAATCAAATTTATCTGCCTCATATTCTATACCCTTCGAGATATCGTTGGTTTTAACTTCTCTAAAGCCGGGGTATCCCGTGAGACTTTCTTTTACTACCGACACCATAGTGTCCGCTATGTCGACTCCATAATAACTAACGGAATCAAAAGAAATTAAGTTTTTCGAAATTCTTCCCGAACCCACACCAATATCTAACACACACACCTTGTTAGGATGCATCTCTTCAACAACTCCCTCTAACGTTTTTCTTACAAACGTTTCCTCGAAGTTGCTGATAACCTTCATTCCAGGGTTAACCCAGCCTTTTGAGTATTCCCCTCCAAGCTCATTATAAAATTTCTTTATAGAACTATTATTCATAAGTGACTCCTGCTAAATTATTTACATACCTTAGGAGCTGATCAACATGCGTAAACTGAACTTTTCCAAAACTACCTACTTTATTTAGATTAAGACTGCTGTACCAATCAGACACAGAATTAGAGTTTTCTAGTAGCTGGAGCGCATTTAGTGCCCAGCCGTTTCCTAAAAAATTTAAAACATTGTATAAATTCAGGTAATTATTTATTTCATCTTCCTGTAAATTTTTTGTCTCCAGATAACAATCTCCCAATGTAGCAAAGATGACATGGTCAATACGACTTTCCGTTTCTGGCTTAAAAGGCAACTTTACATCGTTGTTAAAAGGAGGCACAAAAAATGAGGTACAACTCCTTATTACTACCTTGTCTCCTGATATGTAAAAACCTCCGTATTTTAAGACACTATTTAACAAGGGCGTTTTAAAATTACCGCCGGGTGCAAATATGCAAAAGGTCTTATTATTTACTTTGAATGAAATTCCATGAAAAATGCCAAAACCCTGCTTTTGCAAATCGTACGTAATAAAATTTGATAGTATTTTTCCTGTAGGCCAAATATTACCAATTTCAAATCTAATCAGTAAATGGTAGAAAAAGTTTACTAACATTTTTCTGGTTTTATAGTTATATTGAAGTTTGAGAGGTATGCCTAAAAATTTCCTAAAATAGTAGACGCAACAATTGTCTACAAGAAACCATCTGTATTTTATTTTAAAACTATTAGGAATAATAATTTTATTAGAGACCTCGTAGGTATACTTACTTTGCATTGAATGCGTATTACGAGCAACGTCGTCGTAATTAGCGATGCTATCTTTATCGACATCGAAAAAATAAAAACCGTTAATTCGCCCAGATTTTGTGCTCAATTCGAATAGATTTGGTGCAAAAAAGTTCATATATATTTTTTTGGTACGCCCAAATAATAGAATACGCAAAGTATAACCTAATAGCAAACAAATATGGCTATATTGTCAGCTAGACAAAATTATCCTGATTACGTAACCAGTTAGCTGTTGTAATTATTTTTTTGAAAAGACGTCGAGCACGAACTTAGAAAACAACAGCTTTATTAAATACAAGATCTTCTTAAGGAACACCCCAATGCTATTTAAAATCGAATAGTCCTGCTTGTACCTGTTAAGAAAAGAAAGCACTTCTTCCGGCTTTATTACGGAAATGCTAACAGCGTTATTCTGTCTACGGGGATCCTTAGATACCACAAAGCATAGAAAGTCTGAGTCTGAGTACGCCACTACACTGCAGCCACACTTTTCAATCAACAGTTTTAAAGTATGTGCCGAAAAATTTTGCAAATGTTCGTAATACAAGAAATTAGTAAGACTGAACCCTCCGGATGGTTTAAGTATGTTAGGAACCTCAATATAAAAAAGGCCGTTCTCGCCTAATAATTTAATCGCCTTATTAATAAAAACTACCGGGTCCGCCACATGTTCTAATACGTGGCTACAAATAATAACATCATATTTAACACCCCTGTCACTAAACGCTTCCAGGCTAGTATTGATAATATCAATACCGAACATCTTTTTTCCAAGTGACGATGCCTCTTTTGAAGGTTCCAGTCCGTATACGTCACACTTATAAAGCTCTCTCAATACGTATAAATTTTCACCATACCCACATCCAATATCTATAACTCTCTTGCCGAAAATGTCGATATTAAGTTTGGAAAGTATCTTATTAATATGCGCTCTTCCAAGACTGCGAAACATCGACCTGCTAACAAATCTACTTCTTGCAGAAAGGTTTGGAGATTTCTTGAAGTACCCGTCTTTCATATAGTAGTTCTCTAAATAGTTATTACCTCTTGGTATGAAAACAAGACCGCATTTGTTACACAAATAATTGTGGGTGCTGCAAAATTTAGGAAATAATTGAGAAAAATCCGATTCGTTTCCGCATAAGAAACAGGTGGGGTTTTTAAAACTTTTCACGCTCGTGTACCTCCTTGAACTGTCTGCAAGTAGCGCGCACCCACCCATCTTCAAACCAGTTGCTAAGAAAATTTTGATTGTCTAACAGCCTATCAATGCTGTCTAAATACTTATTATAAGTTTCCTCGTCAATTGAATTTAAAAAACTGATCAAGCCTTCTAGGCTTTTAAATTTCCGATAATCAATGAAGCAGGTGGACGGAATAAAATTCTCTACGTTAGTAGCACCATAATATATTGGAACACAACGTGCCTTGAGGCAATCGAATATCTTCTCACTGATGTAGCCATCCAAATCCGTCGAATTTTCAAAGCACAGACAAAACTTAAATTTTGATAACAAATCGAGCTTATCATGCACTTCTCCCCTGTAACACTTGTATATCTTAAAACCAAAAATAGACTCTTTTAGCGAATATTTCTTTACTTTGTTCCATCCTTTACCCCAAAGTTCAAAAAGATTTAAAAGGTTTTTTTCAAAATAATCTATTGCACGAATTCTTTCAGAATATATTTCTTTTCCCATAGTAGATAATAAGGTAAAAGGCAAGAAAGGAAGTTTGTTTCCGTTGATAACACACAAAAACTTTTTATCGGAAAACGCATGTTCTTCTATTTGCTCGACCAAATCGGCTTGCTGGGTGTAAAACTTGAAATATCTCCTGTTGTCTACGAGTGAATCATCCCATGTAAAAACCGCATCAAAAAAACGGTGGAATATTTTGAAGTAGTTAAATGGGTTAATAATTGGAGGCTCATATAGATAGAGAATTTTTTTCACTTTAGAAAATATTAATTTTATGAAAAGCATTGGCTCTGTATAGGGAATGTCATGAATAACTATCAAATCGGTATTTTTTGCGGTACCAACGTCAAGCGTACTTAGCGATACTCCTTCTTTTATTAAGTACTCTCTTAGCTTGGCAAAACACGATAAATTGGGATCAATTGTTACATTAAACAAACCGTTATTTTTAAGTCGTTTGTCGTTAGACTTGTATATTAGAATATTTTTTATCGGCACTATTTTTTAACCCCGGAAACCAAGTAAAGAGCGGTGGTATATTTGTTACGTTGTAAATACATGTATATTCTACGCAAAATTTTATTCTTAAGTTTTTTACTCGTCGGGGGGATGACAAACGGAGTCACTTTAATTTCTGAAAACCCAGAGTTTGCGTGCAGATTTCTTAAGAATTTTGGTGTAAAACTCAGCTCGTAACCAAAAAACTTATTCAAAACAACACTTTTAAGCAACTTCAAATGAACATACTCAAATATCTTCTTAAGAATTGGTAAAGACGGTATGTTTCTGAAAGAATTTAGAATCCACCAGAATGTGAAAGCCGGAACAGTATTTAAAGATACTCCACCACGCTTTAGAATCCTATAAGATTCCCGGACAACCTCACCTGTGTCGGGTAGGTGTTCTATAACTCCTCCCCCGTATATGAAATCCACTGTGTTGCTTAATAATGGTATGCTGCGGATATCACCGTGTATAAGAATATAGTTTTTTACACCATTTGAATCAAAGTATTCCTTAAGGACCTGTAACATTGGGTAATTTATATCTATACCTACAAAGCTGCATTTATACTTGCTAACTATGTGATTACCTACAAATGACGGACCGCAGCCTATCTCCAAATACACAGTGTCAGCAGAAAACTTATATGCTTGATCAAGGTAAAACATGTGCGATTGGAGTTTTTCTTCTTCAAATTCTTTAAGACTATTAGTTAAGTCGGAAAATGAATAGTTATAAATACTGCCCCATACTTTCACCGAGTCTCTACTTTTCATGTCATCAACGTTATCAACATTTAATAAGTGGTATATTCCGTCTTTTCCAAGCACTGTTTTAGAGAAATCGATTATTTTAGTTAAGTCAGATATCGTCATAAGTTCAGTTCCGCAAAAATTGTGTTGTAGTCAAATGACTTTGAGAATTCAACACAGTTATTTCTATAATCCGAGTTTATTGCGGCACTCATAAGAAAAAGTAGCTCCTTCACAAAATCTTTGTAATTTATAATTACACCGCACCTTCGTTCAGAGATAATTTGGGCATTCCAAGGTACATCCGTTACTAGCACCGGTACACCGCAGGCAATATACTTCTTTAGCTTCCCTGGATCTGCATAATAAGTCCAAGTATCGAGCTCTCTAATATAAGGAGCTATGGCGACACACGATTTTGCGATTTCATTCTCAAGGTCAACGTCGTTCTCTATCTTCCCTGTGAAAGTGCAATACTCAAACACATTTAATTTCTTAGCCAGATTGACAAGCTCTTGCTTGTAACTACCATCTCCTATTATCTTAAAATTAAAATTTGGGATAGCATTACGCAGTTTCGAAATCATGCTAATCACATACTGAACACCTTGCTTTTCAAGTAGATGCCCCATGAACACTAACGTGTATTTTTCACAATCACCGTAGTTGAACCTTGTAATCCTCTCAGCCCAAACCCCATACGGTACTACTTTATGGCTCTTGTACTCGCTTTCATGAATACCTAGATACGCTTCTCGCGCCTGAGCCATTCTTGGCGACAAATCCCACATTTCATCGGCATTTTTGTAGCCTATTTTATTTACAAAATGATAGAAATAATTTTTAAAGATACTTTTGAATCTGCTTTTAGGCACAAAATCTACGGCCCAGTAGACGGTTCGGTCTACTTTATGTAACAGTCTAAAAAATAGACAAAAAATATTGCACAAGCCATCCATAGATATTGAAACTGTCCAACTAGTTTTAGATTTAATCACCCAATAAGCTGTAAATATAAATTCTTTAACGTATAAGAAAAATTCCGGAAACTTGCTGTAATCACGAGAGCTGTACTCCTGGTATAAAACTCCTAATTTATACCACCTACAAGAACTTGTCCTTGTGGGAGCATCAGAAAAATCGTGAATGATGTGCATCACGTTATCAAACTTTTCCCTGTTTAAGTAAATTACTAAGTCGTCGTCTGGTTGTGTCAAAAACTTATGAGCTACTATTAATATATTTTTTGCCATACCAAAAAGTTACCTATTAGTGCAATAAACAAAATTAACACATCCAAAAACCTATATAATTTTACGGTTTCTCAGAAAATTGAACAATCTAACTCTAGTTGAAGAATTCATCAGGTGCATAGATAAAAACTGTAAAATATTATAAACAACATCAACCGGACCTACACTGTAGCCCAACTTAGCTACCGCGTTCAGCCGCATCTTAAAAGTAAGCAGCTCTACCCTCCTTAAACTTTTGTTGCTCGTAGAATTCAAAAAAACTCTATATTTCAATAATCCCTTAGGTATGGACTTAAAATCATATTTCATCCCTAATCTAAACCACATGTCTACATCTTCAGAAGGCGATTTAGTCTTGTCATAGTCCCCAACCTCTTTTATACACGCTGCTCTAATCAATACTGTCGGGTGAGCAAACGGGCTGTATCTAAAAATTACTCTTTTTAGTGATTTTGAATCTGTGGGGTAGTGCCTATAGCCAATAACAACGCCGCTCTCATTAATAAGTTGAATGTCATTTCCAACAACCGCCACTTGAGGATTTTCGCTCATAACTTTGGCCTGCATTTCCAGCCTTTCCGGGAGAGCAATGTCGTCAGCATCCATACGCGCTATAAACGTACCTTTCGCAACAGATATTCCTCTATTCAAAGAGCCGGCGATATTTAAGTTATTTTCGTTAACTAAGACTACAATCCTGCTATCTTTTTCTGCATAAGATTTTATTATGTTGCCTGTGGAGTCCGTTGAGGCATCGTTTACTATGATCAATTCAAAATCTTTTAGAGTTTGATTCAAAATACTATCAATCGCCTCACCGATATACTTTTCAGCATTATAAGCGGGCATTATTACAGAAATTAACGGTGCTTTGTCTGTCATAATAGTGTCCGGTTTATTTTACCACCGGAAAAAGAAATCATTACTGCCCCCATCCATCCCTACTCAACTCCGCTGCATTAAAAAGTCCTCCAACGACCCTGCCCCACCCATACACCCACAACGTAATCCAACAAGCTACAGGATGAAAAAACCACGCAACATCATTCTTTTTTAAAAACCCGGCAAAACTCTGCACCACCACCGGCACAATCAAAACAGTAAACACCACAAACTTCACCATCCCCCACGGCTTCTTTCCACCCAAATCCAAATCGCCCCATCCGAACTCCCTGTCGCGACTTTTCAAATGAAACAGATAGTCTTTCACACGCCTTCTCTGTTTTCTCGCAAACTTTCCCACGTCACTTCCGCAAAAAGTATGGATAATTCCATTTTTAACTTTAATAAACTTCACGGAACCTTTTTCCTTAATTTCCTTAGCCAATATATCTATGTCGAACAAGTAATCGCCTTTAACCCTGCTTTTTAAAAATTCTGTTCTGAACACAGTTCCGTTTGCGCCGATTGTAGGTACTCCTCTTTTGTCCAAACCCAGCAACAAATAATCTCCGAAATCTTTCTCATCGTGTTCAACCCCGGTCCATTTACCGGTTAACAAATTAACTCTGTCGTAATTACCCAAAAACATCACAAGCGGATCGTTCATTCCGATTAGAGCGCAGTATCTGTCTATAAATCCGTCTTCTTTTCTCCAAACATATTTCCAGGGTTCGCTGCCCGCAGCTTCAGTATGTTTCAACAAAGGTCCCACCATCTGCCACAACCAACCACTATCGGGCAAAATATTATCCGAGTCAATAAGCGCAACAAATTCTCCGTGCGCAACACTTAGAGCAACGGCCTTTCCGGCCTCTCCCGTTTTTAATTTATTCTCAACAACAACTGCCTCATACTTTTTTGCAATTTCTAACGTTCCGTCTGTAGAGCCACCGTCAGCTACAATAATTTCAATTTTTTCTTTGGGATAGTTTTGCATTTTCACTGATTCCAGACAGTTTTTTAAAACTGAAGATGCATTTAGAGTCGGTATTAATATGGATATTGTGGGGGTTCCGGACGTTTCTTCAGACTTGATTTCCATTTTTTTATTGTACTACAACGGTGGGCTTTTCAGCCTTTGCCACAAGAGTTTGGCTTAAAAAGGAAATAAAGTGGGGCGGTTGGGCAATTCTGTATTTAACCGTCACCGGATGGTAAAGACCTAACCAAAAACCTTTTACCTGAGCTTTGGAAAATCCGGATTTACTAAAAAGCGTTTCGATAGACCGCTTTGTGTACTCCCTTAAATGAATACAGTCACCGAGAAGTTCATCTTTTCCAAGTAACATGGGAAACTCCGGAAATTTTCCGGTAGCCAAAGTCCGCAGCCATCTTCCTATCCTGAATAAATTGGGCGTAAAGACGTAGGCTGTACCCCCGGGCTTTAATACGCGGTACATTTCGTTTACAAAGGTTAGGTCGTCCTCAACATGTTCCAGCACGTCAAAATTTATAACAATGTCAAAGGAGTTATCAGGAAAACTTAAATTGTCCTTTTTCGTAATGTTAAAAGAAAATGAATTTTTGTTTCCGGGCTTTCTTCCGTCAATGATGTCGCAGGCCGAAACCTTTGCTCCGCGTTTTACCAACTCCGAAGTGGTATCTCCGCTGCCGCATCCTATATCTAAAACATTTTTGTTCTTGAAATCTATTTTGTCTAAAAATTTGAGAAAATCCAGATAGTAGTAATCGGTCTTCATTTCCATTTTTCCATTGTACTACCGTACCCGCTTTTGCTATACTACAGGCATAAAAATCGGAATGAAAGGGAGGGCGAATGTACGATTTTTTCTTCTTTACGTTAGAGGCATTTTGTATAGCACTGGAACGACTGCGCAAGAGCGACCGGAGTTGGTACCACTGCTCCGAAAAGCTCATTATCAGCTTTCACGAGGGCTGTGACGCCGATTTCCTGATAGGCGAGCTTGCATTATCGGGAGTATCGGGTTGCTCTTACAGACTTGAACGTCCGGACAGGAAGAAGGGAGGAACTGAATTCAAGGGTCACGTACGGATCGAGTAATGCATCTCCTTTTTCAGGCACTTTACTGCACAGAAAGGCAAGGGAGGAAATGTATTTATATTTTGGTTCGCCCGATGATTTGCGCAGAGCAATGAAAGTCGGGGAAAAGGTGCACGTGTTTGAAAGTCAGCACTACACCGTAGACGCGGAAAAAAACCGGATAACTTTTGACTGTGATTATCCGGAAAAAGTCCGCGCCTTTATAGCAGCTCTGAAGCACGTTAACTCCTGCCCTGACAGGCAGCCCATCTGCTTTAACCCGGCTCACTAGTAATATTTTATTAATTGAGCGTAAGCCCGTTGTTTTTACCAAAATACAACGGGCCTTTTTTGTCCGCACGGATCCGTATGATTTGAAAATACCCCACCATGCTGTTAGAATCCCATGAAGAAAGATAATCCACAAAAAGGAGAGAAAAATATGGACGGTGTAATCAGGCTGTTGAGAGACGGCGAGTTCGGCTATATCCGCGGACAAGAAATCTGTAAAAGCAGCGACTGTGAGTTTTATGTAAACAGAACCACAGTATGTTACCAAAACCAAACTGATACCCACAATATTATGGTTAAACGGTGCGGAGAGTATCTTCACGCAGCGACATCCGATATCGACGATGCTGCTTGTGCCGAAGTGACGCCGGAACAACTCTTAACCAGGGACTATATTCCGGTAATAAAGGACGACGGATATCTATCCAAAGGGTTCGAACCATACATAACAAGGGGGTGACATGAAACACTTTTTGTCCCGCGATAATGCGCTGACTGCCAAAGAGCATGTTCTTAAACTACTCAGAACTGAAGGATACAAAACAGAGTGTCTGGAAATCACTATTATTAAGGACAGGCAGGGGTTCTTCATCGAAGCATTGTCTGAAACAGACCCGCAAATGGTGAACCGCTTCAGGCACCTGTTCCGTGAATACATAAGAACGCTCAGGTCACGGATAACAGTTCAGGTCGACGAAGGATGAGCCATGAAATACAAGCTGAAGGACCTTCCCAGGAATACTGTGGCGTTCGCTTCTCCCAAAGCGTTGCTGGTCTACAAAGGTGGCTTGTACATAAACGTTAAAGCGGAAGTGACCCTGACATGTAACCCGGCAACCGGAAAAACAATGCGGGTAAGAGTTATGGACAAGAAAGCGATAATCGCCAGCTGCACCATACCTCACGACCTTGAGGTTCCGGTACTCGATAACTGGGTCATAGTAGGCATGAGTTTCTGTCCGGCTGAGATAGAAAAAAGCGATGTCGGATATTCAAACTAGGGGAAAGGAGGAAAAAATGACGGACAGGCCAAGTGTTAGGATGTCTCTATTAGAGCTACCTACAAATTGGAGGGTTTTCGTTTCACCGGGGTCGTTTTATAAGAGTGGTGGCAGATTGTTTATAAATCCCAACTCTCAAATAAACGTTAAACCTGATCGAAACTGCGTTGTTCAAGTTACCCGCCTGGAACAAGGTTTTTTGGTAAATATGAGCACATTGCCAAGGAATCTGAGGTACATGGAAGTCACCGAAAAAGTCACCGTCGGAAATAACTTCATACCGCTGGCTGAAGAGGGGTTATTTAAGATTGTCGACTCCTTGTGAAAATGCTCAGAGCCGCGACGTTTAATAAAATAAACCCGCGGCTTACTTTTTACTAAATGCGTATTCTACTTTTGTACTCAAATGCGTACTCTACTTTTGTACTCAAATGAGCACCACTTTTTCTAAATGAGTGCTCTACTCTTTTTTAGCAGCAGCACTTCCGAACATACTCTTGATTGCGTTTCCCCAAAACTTCGGAGAGATCCAATTAACGCGTGTTTGTTCTTTATCAAAGTCCAGTAAGTGCCCTATTAACTTCCACGCAGAATAACCTAAAAATTTGATGTCACTCCAATTTCTTATAGACAATATTTTTCTAAAAATATACTGAGGAGTAAAAAAAGAAGAATACAAAGATTGGGTCAACTCGTACAACCGTTCGTTTGAAAAAGGTATTTTCATAACCGGAGCTCTCATATCAAACTTCTCGTAGTCCTTCGCACCGACCTGCAACCAATCATTTTCCAAACACTCTTTGTATAAAGGAGTTCCGGGATAAGGAATCACGATTGTTGCCTGCATGGTATCTACATAGCCTTTTTTAAATAAGTCTTTCGCCAAATCTATGGTGTTCTGAGCCATTTCTTCGGTTTCCCACGGATACCCAAGCATTACCGTAACATGAGGCTCCAATCCTGCCTTTTTGGCCATTTTGGCACCTTCTGCAATCTCTTCTACCAGTAAGCCCTTATCCAGCCTATCCAAAGTGACCTGGTTCGCCGACTCCATCCCGTACAAAATAAATCTAAAGTTGGCTTTGCCCATTAAGTCATAATATTCTGAGGTAAGTGCGTTCAAACGCATATTACATCCGAAAACAACTTTTTTGTTATACCCGGACTCAATTAACAGCTCGCAGAACTTTTTCAAAGGTGGGCCGATGAATAAAGTTCCCGCGTCATCAAATATTTCTTTTACTCCGTAGTTGTCGACGACATGTTTTACCTCGGCAAAAAGTCTTTCAGGAGAAAATCTTCTGTAAAATCCTTTGGGATTTAAAGTATGATCCCAAACACAAAATGTACATCTGTTCCACCAACAATCTCTGCCTGAATACATGTAGGTCGCCGGTGTGTATTTATAATTCCCGTTCGCATACGCGTAAAGTTTCCATTTCGTAAGGTCGCGGTCAACAAATGGAAGATCATCGAGGTTGTGCTGTAACTCCAAAGGACCGCTCTGGAAGTACGCTTCTTCTCCGGTTATTCCGGATTTGTGCAGTTTTAGCCACTTAGGATCTACCGATACTTTCGGGTCTCCTTTTCTTCCGTAAATTCCTCCGGGTAAGTAGCTATTGTTCTTTATCGCATCGGCCATGTCGCTTAAAAGAAAATCGTAATCACCACCTGTGATTATGTAGTCGACCTTACAGGCATCCAGCGTTTCTATGGGGTTCCATGTAACGTGGTCCCCTACCAAAATCACCGCCATCTCCGGAAATTTTTCTTTTAGTTCGTCGATAATTTTCCAGTGAAACTTCAAAACCGGTGCTTTGGTCTCCATCATCAGATAATCGGGCTTTTCTTTTTCCAGCTCTGACAGCCATTCCGTGTAAGTTTTCTTCTCGGCTATACCGTCACTCCAGACCACGTCGTATCCGCGTTCTTTGGCCAGAGAGGCCGCGTACGCCGGAACCATGGGGTAAATGTATGTGGGAGCGTTGAAATACTGAAACTGCCTGTTCTGGGATAATAAAGGAACTCCTTTGTACTGGTCTATTGGAGGATACCCGATAAGAATTTTCACCTGTTTAGTATATATAAAGGGACGCCCAATCTCAAAGTTGAGGTAAATTATTTCTTCTCAGGATAGAGTACGTTGCCTTCCAGATCTTCAACAATTATCGCAGTAGTGGGACAGGACTTCGCCCCTTTTATAATTTTTTCAGCTTCATCCCACGTACCTTCTTTCGCGTACACAATTCCATCGGAGTCGAGGTCAAAAGTTTCGGGCGCGTGAATTATGCAGGTCGCCGCACTTATGCACAGCTCATTTATAACTTTAATAATTACTTTCGAGTTTGGATTTTTATATGTAACTACTTCTTTCATATCAACCTCCTAAATAATTTCCCGTAGTTTTATCAACACGTCTAAGTTTCAATTTTGGTTTGTGAGGAAATCCTATAATGAAGTTGCCGCCGTAAACAATATGTGTGAGGAAAATTCCTACCACAACGTAAGCTGCCCCAAGAATTGTTTTGTCTTTTTTATAAGCTCTGTAACCTTCAGAGATCAAGAATAATAAGTATAAAGCTAATCCGCCGAAATATAAGTTCCATAAAAACGGAAAGGCTGACGCAAAAATAGGACCGAAGATTAGGCTCACCAGAAATATTGAAGGTACAAAAAAAATAGGTAAACGCGAAGTTTCGGGGTAAATACGTGCAAATTGTCCCCTGTGACGTCCGTATCTCGATATTTGCTTTAGATAAGGGATAAACAGCTTCCTTCGGTGATGGTAGACGACAGGGGACGGGTCGTAATTAAACTTCCTTCCGTGTGATTTTACGAGTTCCAGGCATAGTTTGGTGTCTTCTCCGGGCCAAAATTCTATAGGGAACCCCCCTGCCCTTTCAAAAGATGCCTTCCGTACAAACAGGTTAACGGTGGGGTAGTCAGATATTTCCATACTTTTTCCGGGTTTATGCCTGAAAACTGTTCCCGCACCCGACATCCAAGACTCCAGCACTCTTCCGGACATCTTTTCCAGTAAACCCGCATCTTTGGGGGTAACTGCAGGTCCGCCCAGTGCATACACTTCGGTGTTTTCAAAAATTTCAACTGCCCTGTCCAACCAGTCTCTTTCCGGATAAGCGTCGTCGTCCAAAAAGGCGAGAATATCTCCGGTAGATTTAGCGGCTCCGTAATTTCTTTTTTCTCCCGGACCTATGGGACCCGAATGTATCAAAATAAATCTGGTGTCCTGAAAATCAAACTTTTCTTCCTCGTCGGTAATAATTATCACTTCAAAATTTTGATAAGTTAGCTCTTTAAGGTGTGTTATATTTTCCTTCAAGAACTCATTTATTTTTCTGACGGGAATAATAATGCTGAACTTAGTCATTATTTAGTTCTCCGGTGTTTACCCTCATTTGAAGTTCTTCATCGTAGATCCATTTCCGCTTACTGGAGTCGTCGTAATATTTTAATATCTTTAATCTGTAAAAAACAGCTAAGGTGTCCATAACCATATTTCTTATGTGTTTATCAAAAAGAAACTTAGGAGAAAACATAGACTTGCCAAACTCAACGGTTACATAAACGGGAGCTTCATATATTTTTTTGAAACCAAGATAATTAGCAACTGTCAGCAGCTCGATATCAAATGCAAATTTTTTAATAGCTAATCTGGGTAAAACTTTAACAAGAACTTCTCTTTTCATCACTTTTAGTCCTGTTTGTGTGTCTCCTAATTTAAGCCCGAAAAGCATTCTTACCAAGGTGTGGTACCCCCAGCTATAAATCTTCCTCACAAAAGGATAATTAACCTTAGACACCGGGTGCTTCTTGCTCCCGACAATAATGTCCGCTCCGTACCACTCCATGTGCTCCAACAACATTGAAATCCCGTTTGGATTTATATCCATTCCCGCGTCGATGAAAGAAACATAGTCACCTTCGGCTCTTGCCATTCCGTATCTTATTGCGTAGCCCTTGCCTTTGTTTGTCTCATACCCGAATACTTTTAGTTTTTTATTTTCCAGAGATTTCGCAATGTCATATGTTTTATCGAGCAAACCGTCGACGACAACAATTATTTCAAAATCCCATCTTGTCTGAAGCAACGTGTCCAGAATATTTTCAAGATCTTGTTTGATTGTTTTTTCTTGTTTATAGGCAGGGACAATTATTGAAACAAGTTTTTCAGATTTCGTTTGCTCTTTTTCCATTGTTACCTACTATAAAGAATACAGTAAGAAGTACTAAGCTGATTATACCAGCATATATGTCCGCCCTGATTATGTCATACAAGGTTGAGTGATTTGAGGTTATTAGAAAGTACTGAACTGCTAGACCCGGTAGTAACAACAAAAACACGGAGGTTCTGCTGACGGCCAAAAAGAAAAGAATGAGAAAGTTTATGACTATATAAAGTCCGATGAAAAGAGAGAACATGGGAAGGTACTCTACCGAATTCATAAACCTAACTCCGAAAAATAATCTGGTAAGAAAAGAGGGAAAAACGGAAAAGGCTACGAGTCCTCCTGCAACCAATAATAATTGTAAAGATAAAAATTTAAAAAACGCCCGGCCGTAATTTAAACCGCGCACAGCCAAAGAAGAGATTGTAGGAAACATCACGGTAGTTACAGCACCTGCGCCGAATAAAAAAATCTTTCCCAAGGTTACAGTTCCTGCGTAATACCCTGCCATCTCAGGATCAAAATATTTCTTCACAAGGATTAGGTCGATATTATTTAAAAACATGAGTCCAAAATTCACAAACATTACCGGCAAGCTAAACGCAGCCAATCTTTTGTAATCCTGCACCAGGCTAATATTTTCAAAAACGGTGAGGTTTTTGCGTAATATAAAAAACCCGGTAATCATCGCCAGCACACCGGCAACGAACATTCCTCCGAATGCTCCGGCCAGCTTAAATCCCAAAAAAATAGCAATTGCTGAAAAGGCAAAGCGGTACACACTTGCTACTACGTGATAAAACGCGTAAGCACGGTATCTCAATAATCCCTGAAGATATGCAGGAGGAATTGCACCTACAAAAGTTAATCCCATTAAAGTGCCGAATAGTGCAATAATTCCCGTATCGCTAATCTGCAGCTGCTCTGAAATACGGAATCTTAATATATAAACTGCCAGGGAAATTCCCGCTCCGACTAGAAGGGACAGCAAAAGTAATTTCCAGTATAGTGCCGTAAGTTTTTTAGAATCCTGCCTCGAAGAAAGTTCCGAAACATATTTTACCAGCGACACGCCGAACACCCCCGCCGGAACGCCAACCAGATAGGAAAGTGATATTAAAACATTAAACGTTCCAAAGTCTGCTACAGGAAGAGTTCTTCCTAAAACAAACTGGACAAGATACGAAAAAACCGCTGCAAAAACACTGCCCGATCCTATGTACACAGTTCCCATTAAATATCTGTTACTCTTCACTTTTTGTATAAACGCACCGATCATAAAGAAGTTCTCTCGTAGACTTTATAAACTTCAACCCCGCGCACAAAAATACTATCCACATATCTGAGACCAAATCTTTTCTCTTCCACCGAGATATCGTCCCAAACAGGATATACAAAATACCTTGTTTTCACGGCAAAAGGTGATAAATCCTCGATAACGGCAAATCCTCCTATTTCGCGGAAAAACGGGTGTATCTGGGTATAATATTTTTCCTGAAACGCGACGGTGAGTGTTTTCTGGTAATCAGTTCCGTTCATAATTTTTTCCAGTGAGGTGTCTCCGTAAACAGGAACCGTCCCGTCCACAATCATTTTATTTTTGAAATAACTGAGCACTTCTCTCTCCCCGATTAGCCATTTAGGTTCCAATACATTTATTCCTCTTTTAAGGCCGCCGAACATCTGGTTGTAATACGACATGTAATCAGGATGAAGATACAGTACCGGTATGGCAGCAACGACTATCAAAGGAATAAATTTGAGAAAACTTCTACCCTTGATTTTTTCCAACAGCCAAATCCAAAATAAAGACGTGATTAAAGACAACATCATAATGTTCGGCAAAATGTACCTATCCAGTTTTTTTGTCGGGATTATTAACTGAGCAAAATAAAACACTACGAAAAGCAGGGTGTAGCATAAAAATTTGCGGTGTCCCTCACTAAATATTTTTTTCCAGAAGACTGCGGTTCCGATTAAGCCCAAAATTAACAGGTACGATGACCTTAGGCCCAAAACAACAAAGTAGTAAAAAAAGCCCGGGTCTTCGACCAATTTTCCGAAGTAGAACTGAATATGCTCCCTTTCTATTCCTATCTCCGAAACCCCACGGTACAACGCTGCAAGTGCCTGCCCCGGAAATGCCCACATAGCGGGCCATCCGGCCATAAATACGCCCAGAAACACCAGTAGCCACAGTCCGATTTTGGGTAAAGCAGACACGATGTTTTTACGCGCCTCTATCAATAAGACTAGTCCCGCGTAAGGAAACATAAACAGTGCCGAAGTCTTGGTTAAAAAGGCCAGACCCGCAAACACGGCAGAAACAACAAGGCGTTTCTTATTACCGGGTTCGAGCGTGTAATAGTAGAGCCACAAGAACGAGGCTAACATGAAGGTCGACATCAAACCTTCCAAATGAAACTCACGTGTCAAAGCAATGTAGAACGGTTCCAATGAAAGTAGTGCGGCAACAAGTAAAGCTTTTCTTGTCCCAAACAATTTTCTGAGCACAAAAAACGATAGTCCTAACGTAACGCCAATCGCTATTACAACAAAAAGTTTCTGCACAAAATGAAGCTGAAAAATCATCTCAATACTATTTTCGGCGGGATTACTCTCGGCATAAAAGTTATATACTTTGATTGCAGCAGTACCGAGCCACATCAAAGTAACACCCGGGTGATATTTTTGAATTGTCTTCTCCAAATCCCAGGTGAAAACGCCGGTTCCAAAATCGTAACTCCGCGCCTTCCATTTCCATACGTCGGTGTTGAATGTATCGTGGCCCAAATCGGGCAACCGCGACACAATAAATAAAAGGACAAAAAGTATTTCAAATATGTATTTTTTTATAATTTTCAGCATCAACGGATCATCTCCTCGACAGTGATATACGGGCCTATCCTGCCCTTATTTGAAACTTCAAAAATAGCCCGGCCCGAGGAAACACCTTTGTTTAATTCTATGTAATAATACCTCGTTCCTTTCGGTAATTTTGTTGGATCCTTTGTCGCGTTATTAAACACGTACTTTGAAACCGACTCCGCGTCCGAACTTCCGTAAACTACTCTCGTGCCTAAAGGAACTTCCGTTTCTAAGAATTTTTTCAGGTCAAGACGGGTGTCGTTTCTCAAAAATCTTACAGCGTTAAAAACCGAAAAATAGAACGGCGGTAAAAATAGTAAAAGCGCTATCGGAAAATAAAGAGGCTTCATTCCCAAACTCACTTTGTTCATTGCCCACACGGAAAAGTATCCGAATATTATTGAGACGAACGGATACATGACGAAATAGTATTGTGAGCGGCTTTTTTCAAATCCGGAAATATAGTAGATAAGCGCGTACGCCGGAATTATTAAAAACATGAGTGAAACGTCAAATCTCGAGAATGTCCCTTTCAAAAATCTTATTAGTACAATACCTGATGTTAAAAATAGAGCAGCTAGAATCGTATAACCCAGATCGTCCGCTATTTTAAAACTCATATCGGTGAAAAACTTATTTACGTGCTGAGCAAAATCCACGGACCCGACATTGGCAAACTGCCAAAACGCTCCCACTGCAGTGTCTTTCCGGCTGAAAGTTTCATAATCCAGCGCCGCGTACGGGGTACCCAATAAAAACCCCAAAAAGGCAAAAATCCCGGATAAAAAGAGGTTCAAAATTGTCTTAAAATAGGGAAAATCCCCCCTTGTTTCCGATAACCGCATTTTCACCAATACCCAGCGTAAAAACGCGGCCAGAGGCACTGTAACGGCTCCCAGACCCCCATTATATTTGTTCGAGGCTGCTATTCCTATAAACAGCCCTGACAACATGTAGTCTATGGGGTATCCCTGAGTGATAATACGCGCGGCAAAGTAAATTCCCCAGGACAGGAAAAAAAGCATCGGCGCATCGGGCAGCGAATAGTGCGAGTGCCAGACATGAAATGGAATCACGGCAAAAGCCAGGGCCGAGAGCAGACCCACCTTTTCGCCGAACAGAACCTTTCCTGTTTTGTATATCGGAATGACAGTTAGCGCCCCAAGTACTGCTGCAAAAACGCGCGTAATAAAATAGAAAACGACGGTGTCATCCCACATTAACGGAAATATCTTAATCATAAAATTCTGAAAATTGTAATCGATGGCAAGTTCTCGGATCTTAGCGAATGCCAGAAAAACAAAATAGTTAGCGTAAATAAAAAAGTGGGGCCAATCGAAATGCCCGGGATTCGGTTCAAACCTTACTCCAAGAGCCGATTGAACAATTGTAGATTCGTCCGGGTGAAAAATAAAAGGAAAGCCGTGACTTATTCCTGCCAGTCTTAATATTAGGGCAAGAAATATTATCAGGTAGATGAGACTACTTGTCTTCCTTGACATATATTCTCCAATATTCCAATCCATTAACGTAAAGTGAAGAATCTTTTCTGAACCTTGTACCGCTTTCCAGAACTTTTTCCGGAATTTCCTCGTTTATTCCTAATACCAGGAGTTCGTAATCGCTTACCCCGTTGACCCTTATATCTGCAACCTTAGAGTTTGAGTAGATGGCTTTCATGGGTTTTGTGTCTATAAAACCAAGTTCCGGCTCGTTGCCGTACCTATTGATTATGTAGTCTTTAAGGGCGGGAACTGCTATGCCGAAAGGCTTTTGGGCAATAATAGTGTTGGCCGAGTTAGCCGTACCGAACAAAGGGCTCGTGTAAGTAAAGTAATAAGGAAAGTCCGTGATGGCAGGCACGATGTAAAAAAGTGTAAACATGAAAAGGGCGACGCTCATAAAAACCTTTTTTGATTTTGAGGTTTTCAGGAATGAGTAAAATCTTATGATTCCGTACGATGCTAATAGGGTTAAAAATGGATAGAGGGGAAGCATGTACCTGTCGAGTTTTTTAGAAGGATAGAACATGATAAAAAAATATCCGAGATAGAACAAAGCGAGATAAATATACGGATTGTGATATTTAGCCTTAATATTTTTCAACACGTTGGAAAAAGAGTTTACACATCTCATGAGACAAAGAATCAAACCCGCAATAAGAAACGGCGTCGATTTAATAAGTAACACTAATGGATAAAATAATAATCCGGCGTCCTGAGTTGTTTCTCCGAACACTATTTGCTCGTGTCCTTTTCTTATACCTACTCTTTCGGACTCGGCAAAAATTTCGGACAGGTAGTAAACCGGTCTTACCCACAACGCGGGAAAGAGTACGAAGGTTGTTACGATAAATGAGCCGAGTATTGTGAAAAAATAGTTTAGGAGCCCCTTTAAATCTTTTTTATTTGCAAAATAAGCAGTAGAAAAAAGAAGAACAAAAAAGAGTGCCCCTATTCCAATGCTTTTAGTTAAAAACGAAAGCGATAGAAAAACGCCGGCTAATATCGACTGCTTGTAACTAAAACTTTTCAGGTTCAACCAGCTAATCAACAAACCTATAAGTACAAACAAGGCCAATAAGACGTCCATGTGGTAAAGGCGCGAATTTCCCATAAAAAAAGGCTCGAGAGAGAACAAAAATACCGAAAAGTAGGCAATTTTGAACCCCACGACTTTGGAAAGGTAGTACAAAAGAATAAAGGTCAGAACCAGCTGCGCTAACACTACCGAATATTTGGCTACGGTATTGAAGGCTATAAAATTGTACTGATCGTAAGTGGTTACACCGGTAATCTGTTTATATATTTCTATGGGCACACCGGTAAGCCACATTAAGGTCACGCCCGGATGGTAGTGCTGATAAGTGCGTTCAAAGTCTCCTGATTTTAACCCAACAATAAATTGCTGAGACCTGTAATGCCAATTAACTCCGTCGGGATTTATCTCATCGGGACCCAACATAATGAAACGAGTCAGACCGAATACGATAATAAAAAAAACGAGAGCTACAGACCTGTTTTTAAAAAGAGCCGCCAGGCGTTCCAATACTTTCATATTATTTCTTTAAAGCCCTGACAAATTTCTTCGCGTAATTTACACCGCTGATAACTTCACTTTTGGTCAGATAGCCCGGAATGAAAAATGCCCAGATAAGCATCCCGAATACGACCACGAAAAACGGTATTTTAATATAGAGCGGTAAAAACGAAACCATTGAGATTGCGAATGCCTGTCCTAAAATCGCGAGGTGATCGATATTGAAAAAACTGAACTTTAATTTTTTACTTATTGCGATATTTATATATATAAAGGACGCCGTAGCGCCGAAAGCCATTCCCCAGGCCATCCCGGGAAGTGCTCCGAGTGCGTGGTAACTTGCGAAAAAGAACGCGGCCGTTCCCGCTAAAAGAAGTACGAAACTTATGATCATATGCTTGACCATTTTTGCAGGAATAAGGACGCTGGATTTCACAATATTTATAAAGGAGTAAAGAATGAAGGCGAAAATAACCGGCGGAATAAGAGTATAGGACTTGTCATATTTATCTCCTCCCACCACCAAACTAACTATTTCCGGTGCCCAGTATGAGGCGAAAGCTGCTGCCGCTATAACACTGATGAATATCTTGTCGAAATTCCTGGTGAAAAGTTTTTTGAAGTCGGCAAAGTCTTTAACATATTTTTCTGAAAGGACCGGGAGATTTACGTCGGTCACGGCGTCCGAAATACTCATTAACTTTTTCGCGTACAAAAGTGCGAATGCAAAAATGGCCACTACCTCAGGAGAGTTGAAGAGTCCCAGTGCATTGCTTCCGAACTTTTCCCAGTTGGTGTAGATAATCTTCACAAGATAGATAGCCATACTAATAGAAAATATTTCTTTGAACAGCCGCCTGAAGTCTGCGTTGCTCGGCCACTTCATACTTCCTCTTAAGGGTTTGAAAGCGATATAGGATAATACGACAGAACTTAGTGCGTTAAACATGAAGAACGCGTAGAAGTAACCGTTAACCCTGTATGTTAAAACCAGCGGTATAAAAATAACCACGCTAGCTGCGGCAATAGCAATCTGATATAGAAAAAGCTGTTTAAATCTTTTCGTTCCGGAAATCACCGAATTCAAAATGCTTTGAACCCCCTGAAAAATTAAAGTCAGGGCATATATTTTAATAGGAAGGACGAGAATTTCGTTTTTATAGATGTCGACCGCAACGTATCTCGCCGCAAAAAATAGCCCGATAGCAATAGGAATTGTGATGGCGTAACGTATCACTGCCGAAGTTATGAATATTTTGAAAACTTCTTTATCATCTTCCGCCGAGGAAATTTCCCGCGTACTGGCCGAAGCAAGTCCGAGGTGCTGGTAAATACCCAAGGCGCCTCCTATTGATATTGCCAGTTGTATAACTCCCCACTCCCCCACACTTAGTACCCGGATTATTACGAACGTCTGTACCAGTCCCAAAAGCATGGCCATAGATCTGGATGCAAAGCTAATTATTTGCCATTTTCCGAGTTCCTTCATATTTCTATTTAATAAGTATATTCCCTAAGTATAAATTTCGGGTCTTCACTTTATTGGACATACCCACGAAAACTCTGTAGTCACCGGGTTCCAAAAAGGACGGGAAATTAACGTTCAGGTCCTCGACATAATAGCGGTCTGAATCCCAATCGGCCGGTTGTATAAGGGAGAAAGAGGGAAGATTGGCTATTTCATATAACTTTCCGGTCTTGTCATTCATAAAGGTCATGTACATAACAAATCCGTTCAGAGAATCGCTTTCTCTTTTGAAAAACACGAGTCTGAAATTTTCTGCTACACCTCTTGTTGCTTCTTTAGGATAATCAAAATCGGCAATTTCGGTTCCGAATAATATGTCGTACGCGTATTTTGCGGTGTAGCTAAATTTTTCTTGCATTGGTAATAAGTCGGTTTTTTCATGCACCCCCACTTTTTTGAAAACAAACAAGTTTCCGCACCCGGTCAGCAGTTCATAATCTTTGCTTTTAATAATGTCGGCGGTGACGTCACGCACCAGACTTGTCTCAACATCTAATATAGTTAGAATTTTGCGGGAGAAAACATCGACTATCACATAATCCGCACTTGTGTAGAGCGCCGGAAATATCGCGTAAGTTTCTCTTAAAGATAAATGAGCTCCCAGGTAATCCGGTCCGGTGACGGAAGCTCCGTCGGGAATCAACCCAACAATCTTTTCGGCACACTCGACATCTTTGTTATCCAAATCCGGCAGTTTTACAACATCCCCCACTTTTAGTTTGCTTTTCCACACAGCATCCGGATCCGACTCTGCCAAAACTCTTTTTCGGACTGCCTGGTCTATCCAAAGGTAAACGGGGTTATTAAAAACGTACGACGTGTGTATACCAGCAATAACCATCGCTAATCCAAAAAATATCTGAACGCCTTTTATAACGCGGGGCCGTCTCTTTTTAAAGTTCCCCAAAGTATCCGCGAGCATTCCTATGGCGTAAATAGACGAAATGAAAAGAACAGGAATTATCATGGATATTCTGTGGTTTGTTATCTCAGCCGTACCGACACCGTCGGCTGAAGTCAGGTAGTTTATTAAAAAGTCGGGCGCTGCTACTAACAATATCTGCGGATATGCTAAAGGCAAAAATAAAACAGGGTCGAAAGTTTTTCTCAAATTATCTATCCTGTCGCCTCCGAAAAATATTCTAATCGCCTTTTGATGGTCCATAACCATTCCTACAAGAACATCGGTATAGGATTCGCCGAAGGCATCATACCTGCTTAAAAAATAGTTGGGTTTTGACACGTCACGTGTGGTGTCCCCCGCAATACCTATTTCACGCGCGAATTTGTTGTATCCCGCAACTCTATACTGGGAATAAGCCGGAATAATTATAAAGAATGCGGTTATAAACCAAACCGTAGCTACTGCAAACATGGACAGAGCAAGTTTTCCGGTAACTGTCTGATAAAATTTCTTCCCTTCTTCTTTTAGTGGTCTGAAGAAAAGTATAAACAGCGAATACATCACAACATATAAAGGAAGCTGTTCTTTTCCGGCCATCGTAATGATAAGAAGCACCCAAAATATAATTAAGTTCTTTTTGCTGAAGTTTTTCTCTTTGTACATTTTCTCGAAAACATAGAATGCTCCGAAAAAGAAAGGAACTGCTGCCGTAACTCCGTGAAAGCCGGTCCATGCATTCAAGTATCCGAGTGCCGGATATAAAAGGTACGCGACGCCGAGCATCGCTGAAGCCGCTTTGGAGCCCAGTCTCAGATAAGCTATCTTGTAAACCAAAAAGGCTGCCAGGATGAGGATTACGAACTGCGAGATCACCAGCGTAAGCGGGTGCTGAAATACTGCAAATAAAGGAAGAAACAACAGTAATATAGGGTCGACGTGGCTCATTGCCCATCTCGGCAGGTTAGTCCCGAAATAGTCGGTAAGGTACATAAAGTTCCCGTGCATCGTATTCCAAAGCATCTGGGACATGTTCCCGAGGTCAAACTTTCCGAAATCGAAATTATTGTACCGGAAAACATTAATCCGGATATTTACAGCGATATTTACCGCAACAAACGCGGTTAGTAACAAAATGAATCTATTCTCTCTAATAAGCTTTATGATTTTCATTTTTACCGTCAGTCGATAAATCTGTATTTTATCAACGTGAACAATGCGTGTATCCCGTCTCTCCAGGTTATTTTTTTACCTTCGCTGTGGGTGCGGCCTCTGTATGAGATTGGGACTTCTCTTATCTTTAGCCCCGACTTTAGTATTTTTGCCGTTATTTCAGGTTCAAAATCGAATCTTTCGGATTTTATATTTACATTTCTCACAAAGTCACCAGGCATTAATTTGTAACAGGTTTCCATATCGGTAAGCATTACTCCGAAGAAAACATTCGTAATTAATGTCAGTAATTTGTTACCGAAGTAATGCAAAGTAGACATATCCTCGTAACTTCCGGAGAATCTACTTCCATATATAACCTGGGCGTTGTGTTCGTCTAAAGCGCGTATAAGTTTGTGGTAATCATTGGGGTCATACTCAAGATCGGCGTCCTGAACAATTACATAATCGCCGGTTGTATGCTCAAACCCGAGCTTTAACGTGTGCCCTTTACCTCTGTTCTTCTCCTTATAATAGAAACTGACGTCGGGGTGCACGGCCTCAAGCCTCTTTAAAATGTCGGTCGTACCGTCGGTAGAGGCATCATCCACTACAACAATTTCTTTATCCAAACCTTCAACGGCTTTGATCTCGTCCAAAATTTTCTCAATCGTGTTTTTTTCGTTGTACACGGGAACAACAATAGATAGCTTCATGTTTAATCCTTCCGTTCAAACCTTACTATTTTAGCAAAAAACTCCGCTCCGTTTACATTATAACTAAAATCTTTCACAGGAGTCAGGTATGGTCGTGAGTCAAGGTCGAGCTCCATTTCAGTGTTGTGTTCGTTGGTTATAAGAAAGTAGTCGGCTCCGGTCTTCTGAAGGGCTTCGTATGTTAAGTTTTTCTTGCTTTCAGTATTGTAGTAAAAACCTGAAACCTTGGGAGTATCCAGGACATTTAAGTAAAAGTCGGACACGCTGCTTACGTCGTTGTAAGCAACTTTTCCCTCAAGGTTACGCACCGCGTAGTCGGCAGCGTTCTTTACGGAAATGAATATATCCTTATGCAATTTAATTACCGAACCTGACCAGAGAGATGTGATTACCGCTAAAGTAACAACCGTAGCCCAAAATTTCTTTTTGTATATGAAAAATACTGTTGCGGCTTGTAAAACAAATAACACCCCGAGTAGTGCTTTATCCAAAACGAGAAACTGCAGTTTAAGAAAATATTGGGAACCTAAATAGAAGAGTAAAAGTGCCCCCGCAAGAACTAAGATGTTTTTGTTCTCTTTCCCGTTTTCCCACCATTTTTCCAGACTTAAAGTTAGGATAAGAATTAACAAAGGAACAACTGCCACAAAAAGTCTTGGAATAGCTGCCGGCCACAAGAGTATTAATAAAAGTTCCAAAAAAAGAAAAATTGAAACTTGTGCATTATTTTTTAAAAACTTCCAGACGTCCTTTTTAATAAACGCAAATGCCGGGACGGATCCATAAATAGCCAGTAAACTCGCAACGTAAATCCAGACCATTTTTAGGTCGTACGCCCTTCCTGCCGGCTCATCGAGGTATTTAGAACCGAGCGGGTTTCTGTACAAAAACCATGGTAAGACTATAAGCAGGGCGCCTAGCCCAAAATAAATGTAAGGCGTCAGTTTTTTTAAATCCAACTTTTTTCCGTGGTCTATAAATAAAGACAGAAATAATGACCCGGCCAATATATATCCTTCAAATCTGGTTAAAATAGAAAGTCCGGACACGATGCCGAGTACGAATAAACGTTTAAAACTCCAACTGTCCTTCCATAATTTATATAAATAAATCGCGAGAAGAGCTAAAAGCGCGAACGGAACATCCGCCATAACTCTTATCGACCAGTACAAAAAATCCGGATTAAACAAAAGGAGGAGCATTCCTAAAAAGACAAAGCGTTCGTCCTTAATATACTGTTTTAAAAACTTTCCGAACAAAAACATTCCGGCCAGACCTGTCACGAGCATAAAGCCCCTGGCCCAAAGTACGGGGTCCGCTGCCTCCGGTCTTGCGGCTAATACAATAGAGTACAAAGGAGGTCTTTTTTCGTCCTGCGGGTAACTCCCTTTTCTTATATGTTCCGAAGCTCTTAAAATTCTGTAAGAATCCCCCCACTCTGCCGTATTCACATTCAGCAAAAAAAAGTGTACGAGAATAAACAAAACATAGGGTAGGAACTTAAATATAGTTTTTGGTTGCAAAGTCATATATTTCATCTATAGCCTCAATTTTCTTGTTCCACGAATATTTTGATCTGATGAGCTGAATATCTACATCTCTCGGTTTATCCGTGATCTCAATTATTTTATCCGCTATGGCTTGAGGCTCCAGGTTATCCAGATAGAATACTCCGCGGATATCCTCGGATATTTTAAATCCGGAAACGAGGCAGGGAATTCCGCACGAGAGTCCCTGCATAACAGCTTTGGGAAGCCCTTCCCAGGATGACGGCAACACAAATAAATCCGCTACCTGATACGCTATCGGAACGTGGGGATACGGAGTGTAACCTGTTTTAATAATTCTATGTTCGACTTTTTTTTGTTTCATCTGCTCATTTAATTTTTCCACATAAGTGGGGTCGCCCGAACCCGATAATAAAAGTTTGAAGTCTTCGGGAAGAAGAGCCAATGCATCAATTAAAATGTGGATGTTTTTTCTCTCATTCATTACACCGTGGTTTAGTATAACTTTATCGAATCTGTCGAAACCTATTTCTTTGCGGGATTTTTCCTTTTCCTCTTCGCCGACAGGAACGAACATTTCGGTGTTCACTCCGGTCTCTATAAGAAAACATTTGTTCGGATTTACTCCGTAATACTCCTGAGCTTCTTTTTTATTCTCTTCGCTTACGAAAATACATGCAGACGCGGCTTTTACCGCCATCCTGTCCGAAAATACGGCCATGGGCCAACCCAGCATCTTAGACATAGGTTTGATGGGCTTTCCCTGCTTCTCGAACGTAACCCATCTGCCTTTCGCGGTATTGTGAAAGTGAACCACCAAAGGTATCTTAAGTTCTTTTGCCCAGGGAAAATGTTTTTTCAAAAATACTCTGTAAGCGTAAAGCCATATAGCAAAATGCCCGTGGCAGTGAATAACGTCCGGCTTATGTGTTTTTCTGTATTTTAAATAGCGGTAAAAAAGCACAACGCTGCTTGTGAAAAAAATTGTGTCCGGATATGGTTCACGGTCGATTGCATTTATCTCCAAACCATCAAGTTTTACAGGGCCGCCCGAGTTTGGCCACTGTCCGCAGAACAATGTTACTTTGTGACCCTGTCTCAGCTGTGCCGCGGTAATTTCGTATGGATGGGGAGCCAGTCCCTGCCAGGGATTAGGCCAGTCGTAGACTATTCTCAAGATATTCATGATTTTAATTCCTTAAATATTCCCTCATAAGAGTCTAGCATTTTATCAAGTGTAAATCTCTCCGTTGCCTTATTTAAGGCATTAACGCCCAGCTTCCTTGCCAACTCCGGATCACTTTTCAGCCCGTTCAGTTTGCTCTTAAATACGAAGAATTTTCCCGGGGTCACAAGATAACCGGTCTCCCCATCGGTTACAGCGTCCGATACTCCGCCCAGGTCAAAGGCTACGACAGGAAGTTGACCGAACATCGCCTCAACTAAAACCATGGGAAATCCTTCCAGCCTTGAAGTCGGAAAAACAAATGCGTCAAATCTTGCGGGATTGTACATGCGTAAAACTTCGGCGTAATCCAATTTTCCCCTCAAAGTTATTCTTCCTTCGCTTTTACCTGAAATCGCGCCCAACTCTTCTTGCAAATCTCCCGCTCCGACAATATCCAAAGTAAAATCTTTCATGTCTTCTCCGGCAACAATTTCAGCAAGTTTTCCTATGCCTTTTGAACGGATTAACTGACCAACGTAGAGTAAGCGGAACTTTCCTACAGCACCTCTTTCTCCATCAACAGTTTCAACTTTTAAAGGTTTTATTCCGTTATTAATAACCCTAACTTTGGCGTCCTCGACAAAGGTTTCATCGATTAATGCTTTTTTTACTGAGTTGGACACCGCTACGACGACATCGGAACCGTGCACAAATTCTCTTTGGACCGTAAAGAAATTTTTCAAAACGTGAGGAAGGTCGAGAGCGGCTCTTAATAAACCTTTTATTGATGAGTCACTTTTAAACTTCGTTTGAAGCTCCCCGATTTTTGTACCGTGTGAAATAGAGACGATAGGCAATCCGAACTCTTCTTTATGTCTGATTACACCTACCGCGCCGGAACTTTGTCCTAAAATTAATTCGAATTCTTCTGTCTTTTGTAGTTCACGGAAAACCTCGTATGATTTTTCTACCCAGCCGTCTTTTTTTGAAACGGTTACAGAACTGTAGTGTGCTGTTTTGCAGTCTACAAAAATGTATTTAACACCGTTCTCTACCGCCTGCTCTTTTTCTTTTGCAAATCTAGGGGTAAAAACCGTAACTTTATGACCGCGTGAAACCAGCCCCTCACACAAAAGTTTATTTTGAGTTTCTAATCCGCCGTAAGAACCACTGAAGGTCGTAGATTTTATAAATACGGCAATTTTCATTTAGAGGGACTCCTTTATAATAAGATCTTCCATCAGGGCAACATTTGTTTCTATATTAAATTCCGCAGAAACTTTCTTGTGTGCTTCTTCCGCTAACCTCCTTGCAAGTTCTTTATCATTTAAAACACGTTTAAGGCCGTCTGCCAAAGCTAAGGGGTCTTTTTGAGGCACTATTACACCGCTCTCTTCATTTTCCAGAAACTCTTTTGTACTTCCTGAGTCCGTGGCAACTATCGGCAAACGTGAGGCAGCGGCTTCAAGCAGAACATTCGCGATACCGTCGGCGTCCCCTTCCTCCGTGTTGATGCCTGAAAATACGAACACGTTGCTTGTAGAGTAATACTTGCTGGTTTCAGAAAATGGGAGACCGGCACCCTCGCCCAATATTTCAACCTGACCGGAAAGCCCTAAATCCGAAATCTGTTTGCTAAGTTCTGCATATAAACTTCCGGGACCGATTAACAATAGTTTGAACTGCACACCTTCGTCATAAAGGATTCTTGCAGCTTCCAACAAATATTTTTGACCTTTTTTTTCTTCAAGACGCCCGATGTTAAGTATTACAGGTACGTCGTACTTCCTTCCGGCATTTCCAAACTTTGCCAGATCTAGCCCGTGGTATTTTAATAAAATTTTGTGGGAGTAATCACCGTCAACCGTACTAACACAATTTTCATACGCGTGTTTGTTGCAGATCAAAACAAAGGCCGCGTTCTCGGATTTTTCTTTCATGCAGTGAGGACTGACCGTTACATCTTTAGCGTGAGCAGATATTGCGTAAGGGACACCGAGCACTATTGAAGCCACCATTACGATTGTGCTAGATTCAGACATAAAGTGCGCAAGTATAAAGTCCGGTTTGGAGGATGAAAAGATCTGCGCGTAACCCATACCTTTAAGCAGTGTATAGTACTCATTTTTACACCCCCTAAGGATGCGCAAGGCTTTGGAGATATTTTTTCCTGCGCTGAAGAAAAACCTCAACGACAGAATAAGGTCCGAAATGGAAAGTCTTTTATATTTAACAAGAGGTTCGAGAACGGAGCTCACCTCACCGGACCCTCTACGCAAAGATAGTATGGAAAGGTCCAGGTTTCCTCTTTCGGCTATTTTCGCGAGCTCGCGTTCAATAAAAGTCTCCGTCAGCACCGGAAATTCCGGAACGAAGATAATGACTTTCTTTTTAGTGCTGCCCGGTTGAACCATTGGTGTTAAGTAGTACCGTCTGATACAGATTCCTTGTATCTATTTTAACCATACCGTTAGTCCTTTTACCAACAGCAAAATATGTGAAGCCCATACCTTCAACCTTTGAGCGGTCCAACAGATTTCTTCCGTCGAATATAACGGGTGATTTCAACATTGATTTCACTTTATCTAATTCGATTGTCGCGAATTCCTGCCACTCGGTGAGTACGAACAAAGCATCCGCACCCTGCATGGTTTCGTATTTATCCAAACAATATTCGACGTTTACCGAACCTAAAACCTGTTTGGCGTTGTACATTGCTTCGGGATCGTAAACTCTCAGTGTTGCTCCCAGTCCGCGCAACTTTTTGCACAGTTCTATTGAGACTGAGTCTCTTATGTCGTCGGTGTTCCCTTTGAAAGCAAGTCCCAATATAGCAAATGTTCTTCCGGAAAGATTTTTCCCGAAATGTCTGAGTACTTTATTCGCGAAGTTCTCTCTTTGGGCGATGTTGACTTCCATAACACTTCTTAAAAGCTTGAAATCATAGTCCTGGTCGGTTGATGTTTTGTAAAGTGCGGCAACATCTTTCGGAAAGCAGCTTCCGCCGTACCCGATACCTGCATTAAGAAACGCTGCACCGACTCTTTTATCCAATCCCATGCCTTTTGCAACTACTGTAACGTCGGCTCCTGCTCTTTCACAAATCTGAGCTATTTCATTGATAAATGATATTTTTGCAGCTAAAAATCCGTTTGAAGCGTATTTAATCATTTCTGCTGATCTGAGATCGCATTCAACGATAGGAGTATTCAGGTGTTCATAAAGTCTTCTCATTACAGAGTGCGCTTTTTCTGTTTCCGCTCCAACAACAGTTCTGTCGGGCTTGGCCATATCTTCAACTGAAGAACCTTCTCTTAAAAACTCGGGGTTTGATGCGACGTCAAATTCGATCTGCTGGTTAGCAAGATTTTCTTTGATGATCATTTTTACTTTTTCATTAGTTCCTACAGGAACCGTACTTTTTGTAACAATAACTTTGTATCCGTTCATATTCTTACCGATGTCTTTTGCAACTTCCCACACTTGTGAGAGATCTGCCGCACCTGTGTCGCTTTGGGGAGTACCGACACAGATAAAAACAATTTCGGCGTCTTTAATACCATCTGCAATTGAAGTTGTGAACGAAAGCCTGTTTTGTGAAATATTTCTTAAAACGATTTCCGACAGACCGGGTTCGTAAATGGGCATTTCGCCTTTTTGTATTCGCGCGATCTTTTCGGTATCAATGTCGACACCGACTACATCATTGCCCCAATCTGAAAAAATTGCTGCTCCTACCAAACCTACATAACCTGTACCTATAACGCATAGTTTCATAGTT